>NZ_LJHU01000019.1 GCF_001295975.1 Brevundimonas sp. AAP58
CCCAGCCGATCGGCGGGGACACCTTCGGTCGGCTGCGGCGCGCGACGGCGAGCCTGGCCCAGTGCGAGGCGGAGCTGGCGGCGGCGCGCGTGACCTTCTCGCCGACGCCGGACCGGGTGAACTCGGCGAGCTGCGGCCTGACGGCGGCGGGGGTACTGGGGCCGGACTACGGCACGGTGGCGCGGATGACGCCCGGCGACGTGACCATGACCTGCGCCCTGGCCGCGGCGGTCAGCGTCTGGCGGCGCCAGTCGCTGGAGCCGGCGGCGCGCGAGATCCTGGGCTCCGACGTCGTGGCGATCGAGCACATGGGCGTCTACGCCTGCCGGGGCGTGCGAAACGACAGCGGAGAGATGGCCCGGGTCAGCGCCCATTCGCGCGCGGCGGCCCTGGACTTCAGCGGCGTGCGCCTGAGGGACGGGCGGCGGATCACGGTGGCGGGCGACTGGGGCGGCGACAGCCCGGAGGCCCGCTTCCTGCGCCGCATCCGCGACGACGCCTGCCGCGTCTTCGGCACCGTCCTCAGCCCCGACTACAACGCCGCCCACCGCGACCACCTGCACCTGGAGGCGGAAAGCGCGCGGTTCTGCCGCTAGAAGGCCCGCGCCGCCACCGGGGATGGGGCGTCAGGAACTGTAGATCGACATCGCACCCCGACCGCGCCACCCTGTCGGGCAAAAGGGAAGGGATGATCATGCGAGCACACGCGCCGACCTATGGCGGCCTCGTTCTGGTGACGGCGCTGGCGACGGCCCTGACCGGTTGCCAGACGCCGCCCCCGCCCCAGGTGGGGTCCTGGATCGCCGCCGGAGGGATGCCGCCGCCGCCGCAGGGCGAGTGTCGGGGCGTGGCGCACATGGACCTGACCCGGCCGGCCCGGGAACAGGCCGGCCGCCCCCGGGACCCGCGCAACCCCGACGCCACGGGCTTCATCGACCTGCCCGCCTCGGCGGAAGCCCTGATCCCGTCCGACGCCCTGGTGGTGATCCGCGCCCGCCTGCCCGCGACGGCCCAGTATCAGAACGAGGTCGTTTCCGTCGTCTGGCGGTCGGCCGACGGCAACTGGAGCGGATGGCGTCAGGACCGGCAGTTCGGCGCCCCCCCGCCCCCGCCGCCGCCGCCGCCCCCGCCGGGCGCGGCCGAGGGAACGCCCGCCTATCGGGCGGCCATGGAGGCGCGCGACCTGTATGAACGGACCCAGCGCGATCCGGACCTGCGCTGGCCGCCCCGCACGGGGCCGCTGACGGCGCGCACGGTGCAGAGCCTGGAGACGGCGCTGGCCGATCCCTGCCGGGCCTGGGACCCGGCCGACTTCCCCTTCGTCCAGCCGCTGCGGCGCCGCGAGAACGGCAGCGACACCCGCATGTGCCCCCCCGGCGGCGGCCGCTATCTGGGCGACATCACCGAGCCGGGCCGCCCCCGCCGCGCCATCAGCGCGGCCTGCATCAACGATACCCCGACCTATCAGCTGATTTCCGCGACCGCGGACGCCGAACCGGAGGGGTGAGGGATCAGGCGGCGGTGGCGGCGGCGGCGTCCAGCCGGGCGGCCTCGGCGTTGATGCGGGCGCGCCAGTCGGCGGCCTCCTCGGGCGGCAGGACGGCCAGCATCCTGGGCACGTTCCGCTCCATGCGCGCGGCCTTCATGTCCGGGTCCCACGGCCACCGCTCGGCGGCCCGGAGCATGTCCAGCGTGCGGGTCAGGGTGTTCACCGCGATGGGGTAGGGGACGACGTAGGCGGGCGGGCCTCCCCCGGTCGAGCCGGAGGATGACGACGGGGCACCGAAGAGGTCGGGTTGGTCGTTCACGCCGCCTTGCGGGTCAGGCGTTCCAGTTCGCTGAAGAACTCTGCCTTCATCCGCTCCGCTTCCTCGGCGGGAAGCCAGCGCGCCATCTGGGGGAAGACGGTGCGCCACATGCGGGTGTTGCGCTCGTCCCAGGGCAGGCGGTCGGCGGCGCGGGCCTGCTCCAGGACACGGGTCAGCTTGGCCCGCGCGCGAGACTCGTGGTCCACCGGCCTGGGGGCCGGGGCCTGAAGGCGGTCGCCGCCTTCGCCGAACAGGCTGAACTGGTCACTCATCGTCGGGCGTGGCGGTCTCTGCGGCGGCGTCCGCCGAGGCGAAGCCGAGGCTGTCGCGACTCAGGGGATCGTCCAGGGTCTGAGCCAACAGGCTATCGGCGCGGAGGTTCAGGTCAATGAGCTCTGCCACTCGACCCACAAGATCGCGAAGCTGGGGGATGAAATCGGGCGCGGTGGCGTCAAGGCCTTCGCGCGCCGCCAACCATCGGGGGACGAGGCGATAGCCGCTGACGGCGAAATCCCACACCTCGCGCGGCAATGGAAAAATCTCGCCTGAGCCGTCCTCGCAAAGGGTCAGCTTCACACCGTCCAGATCGCGAGGATCGATGGGACGCAGCTTCCCGCTCGGTGCGGTCTGGGCCAGAGCGAGTCCCTTGGTGTAACCCGCGCCGGGTGGGCGGGCGAAGGTCTGGATCGCGCGGATCTCCGCGCCAACAGCCGCTGCGGCATCGAAAACGGCCCGGTCGGCCGGGAAAGGGATGTGCGGGAACACGTCCTCCAGGTCCTCGGCGAAGCGGGTGGTGTAGGAAGTGGCTGACAGGAGCGCGAGGATAGCGTCGAACACCGCTTCGGGTGTGACCTCCGAGCCGTAGGCGTCGGCCAGGGCGGTGACGAGCTCGGGTTTCAGATTGTGAGGGCCATGGCCGGGGCGGCGGTCGTAGAGGGGGAAGGCGTAGCCACCGTAGCTGCCGCGAAAGGCGTGGCGGTCGGGAATCAGGCCGTGGCACCAAACGGCAGGTCCGGCTTTGGTGCCGCTCGGGAGCGCAAACAGAGCAATGTTGTTATTCCCCCAAGCCGCTTGGAGGGTGGGACGTAACCGGTCGTTCCAGGCCCGAGATGTGTAATGAGATCGAACGTCTAGTGGTCTGTAAGCCGCGTCTTGCACAAGGGCCTGTTGGACTCCCTGCTGTTTGGCGACCGAGGCCGGGTTCATCGTCGTCGAGTTGAAAGCGAAGTCGAGGCGCTCGCCTTCATGAGAAAGAACCTCTGCTAACCGCGTCATCAAGAGCGACTCTGAGAAGTCGTAGACGACATGATCTCGTTTTGACTCAACGCCAGACGAGTTTAAGCCGAAGCACTCGCTGATCGACAACAGCTCGCCGTTCAGGAACGGCACGGGTCGCATATCGTCCAGAAGTCCCCGATCAACCTCCACCGCGCCGGGCAGCGCACCCTCGGGCTCACCCTCCAACATCCACGCGAGCTTAGAATTGCGAGACGTTCGCCCCTGCTCCCAAGCATCGACATAGTCGACGCGCGCCAACTCCCCTTCCGCCTTCGATCCATCCGCAATCGCGACTGTGATGGCCACCCCGGTTAGTATGTTGAAGACGTTGCCGTCGCCCTCAACTCCAGCCCTCGCGCCTGCTCGCCCGTCGCCGCGCAGGTCATAGACCTCGATCCGGTCGAACCGCTCGCGCAGCATCTTGCGCAAACCCGCATAGGGCTTGCCCGTCAGGTATTTGCGGTTGGAGATGAAGGCGATGACGCCCTTCTTCGGCGCGTTGTCGGCCTCGAACAGCTTCCACATGGCCCAGCGCCAGAAGGCGACGGACAGCTCGGGGAAGGTGTTCAGCTGATTGCCCCAGCCCGCGTCGCGCACCGGCTTTTTCAGGTCGTCCCAGACCCCGTCCATCCAGCGCCCCACGAGGCTTTCGTTCTCGCCGACCTCAAGCCGCCGATAGGGCGGATTACCGATGATGGCGAGGATCGGCTGCTGGGTCTTGATCCGGTTCGATTCTGCCCGCTCGTCCTGAATGCCTTCCGAGACGAAGCCCAGCGCCCCGGCGGGCGCCGCCGCGTTGGGCTCGGCCAGGGTGTCGGTCAGATAGACGCCCAGGCGCGGAAGCCTGAACGTCGGGTCGACCTTGCCGTCTTTGTCGCGCGCCAATGTGTGGTGCAGGCGATAGTGGGCCACCGCATAGGGGCCGATCAGCAGTTCGAACCCGTACATGCGCGACGCCAGGCCGCGCAGGGCGGCCGGGGCCTGACCCGGCCCGTCGGTCTCGCTGACCTCCCGCCGCAAGCGATCCGCGATGCCCAGCAGGAAGGTGCCGGTGCCCGTCGCGGGGTCCAGGATGTGGACGGTCGGATCGGCGATGCCCTTGGTCTTCAGGTCCTGCTTCAACGCCCGGTCAAGCGCGCCGACCATGAAGCGGACTACTTCTACCGGGGTGTAGTAGACGCCGTAACGTTCGCGCGCCGCCGGATCGAAGGTTTCGAGGAAGAACTCATAGAAGTATAGGATCGGGTCCGAGCCGTCCTTGCGGATCGCCAGAATGTTCGGGTCGAAACCGTTGACGGTCTGGAGCATGACCTGAAAGCCGATGCCGACATCGGCGGCGACTTCCTTCAGGCTGAGAACGCGCAAGGCCGTCTTCATCAGCGGATGCTCGTCCGGCATCTGCTCGTAGGCGTCCTTGTCGACCGGCTTTCCGCCCGTTGCTTCGCGTACAAGCAGCAGACCGAAGGCGAGCGTCTGAGCGAAGGCGCTGGAAAACAGATCGTCGAAGTCTGCGGCCGAATAGCCACCCGCCTCCGGGTGGGAATAGAGGACGTCGCGGAACTCCTGTCGCACTTGATGAAGCGGGGTGCCGGTCACGCCGTCCGCCGCCAGTTCCGCCAGCCGGTCGCGCACGATGCCACGCACCAGCTTGGCCGAATGGGCGAGAAGCTCGGCCAGATGTTCTGCGTCCTTGGCCTGGGGCGGATCGGCCTGGACGAGGCGTTCCAGCAGGTTGAGGGCGGCGGTTGGATCGTGGGCGTCGATCAGCTTGTCGGCCGCCGCGTCGTCGCGATTGGGGTCAAGCGCCTCTTCCGGGACCAGCGTGGCCTGCCCTTGATCCTCGCCACGTGCATAGAGCCGGAAGCCGTGGAAGTTGCTGACCGCCCAGTTGGGCAGTTCCGAGAAGCGGATGAACTGCCGCCGGTCGTGCGGTGTGGTCCAGCGCGCGCCGCTGGTCGGCTTGTCCAGCGCCTTGAGCTCGATGAAGGAGCGGGCTTCCTCGCCGGGCCGCTTGAGCGCGAGGTCAGGACGACCGACGCCCGCGTTGATGAACTCCGCCAGGACGATCAGGTCGTGAGGCGCGGCCGGAAGGTGCGGCAGGAGTTTTTCGACCAGCGCCTGAAACAGCGGCGCGAGCCCCGGTTCCGTCACGTTGGGATGGGCGCGGCGAGAGTCCCGGATGGACTTGGCGTAGGCTTTCAGTAGCGCGCGCGAATCGTCTGTTGGCATGCGGCCCCCCTTGAGCCCGCGCACCTCACCCGCTTCGCCCGGACGTTGCAAGCGTCCGGGCTGTAGAGGTGCTGAACCCTACCTGCGAATACGCGCCTGGACCTCCAGCTCACCGATCCGCCGCTCCAGGTATGCCCGGTCGTCGGCCGAGGCCGTGATGCGGGCGTAGGCGGCGTCGAGGCGCATCAGGTCCTCGAGCTGGACGCGGATGCGGTCGGCGGCCTCGCCGCGGTTCAGGGAGGGCAGGGCGCGCTCGATGGCGGCCAGCCGCTCGCGCGGGGTTTGTTGCCAGGCGCCACTGCCGTAGCCGACGTCGCCGAGGCGGGCGTCGAGCGCGTCCAGACGGGTCTCGATGTCCTGGCGCTCGCGCGCGGTCAGGCCGCCGCGCTGATACTCCGCCTCCATGCGGATCAGGGCGGCGTAGTCGGCGCGCAGGCGGGTGGCGTCGGTGCGGCTGAGGCGACGGGCGCTGACGGCGGCGTCGACGCGGCGGTCGAACTCGGCCCGGCCGTCGGCGACGGACGAATAGCCGCCGACGTCGTCGCCGTAGCCGCCGTCCTGAAGCGCGCGGGTCAGGGCGTCGTAGCGGGCGGTCAGGTCCTGGCGTTCCTGGGCCGTGAAGCGGCCGTCGCGACCATAGTCGGCCTCGAGCCGGACCAGGGCGTCATAGTCGGTTCGGATGCGGTCGGCCGACCAGGATTGCAGCGCGCCCGAGCGCACCTCGGCGTCCAGGCGGGCGTTGAAGGCCGTCTGCTGGCCGGCGAGCGCGCGGCGGCCGCGACTCCATTCGCCGTCGACCGTGCCGGTGGTCTGGCCGCCGAACAGGTTCTGCAGGATCTGGCCGAACACCTCCTGGCCGGAGGGCTGGGACTGGCTCTGGCCGTAGGGGGTCTGGTTGTAGGGGGTCTGGGCGACGGCGCCCGAGGCGAGCAGCATCGTGCCGACGGCGAGGCCGGCGAAAAGGGGTCGGGTTGTCATGAGAGGTCTTTCTGGGCTGGGCCCTGTCGAACCCCACACAACGGTCCCGGGCGGTTAAGGTTGCCTCGCCCCCCGGAACAGCGCCGCCGCCACCAGCCAGGCGGCGGTGAAGACGCCGGTGGTGAGGACGATGACGACGGGCCACTGTTCCGTGCCCGCGCCCCAGTCGGCGAGGTAGGCCCAGGTTCCGATGCCGAACTGGACGGCGGCGGCGGCAGTGAGGACGGCGCTGAGGCCGCCGGCGCGGAAGCGGACCAGGATCGATCCGAACAGCACGGTGGCGAGCACCAGGCCGAACCACAGGTTCTGCGGATTGTCCTCCGAGCCGATGACGCCGACGGCGCCGTTGATCCAGAACAGGAGGATGGCGGTGGCCAGCGTGACCAGCACGCCCAGGCGGTAGCTCCAGTCCCGCGAGGCGCGAACGGCGACCTCGCAAAGCGCGCCCGCGCCGATCAGGATCGCGCCCGCCAGCAGGAAGTCGAAGGCGGTCCACTGGACCTCCGGATTGAAGCGCATGGCGATGGCGGGGGTGATGAGCAGCGCCGCGACCGCGCCCCAGCCGATGAGGCGAAGCAGCGGCAGCAGGCGCTCGCGGGGCGGGGCGACGGGGGATGGGGTGTCGGTCATTGCCTTGGGCTCCGGATCGGGTGAGGCTTGGAGCGTGGCGGACCGGGCGGTGGGCGTCCTGAGCCGGACGTGAGGAAACGCTGAAACCCGTGCCGCGCCGCGTCTATCGCTTCGACCGCTTCGAGCTGGATCCCGAGGATCGCCGCCTGACGAAGGACGGGGCGACGGTGGAGGTCAGCGGGCGGTATCTGGACGCCCTGGTGCTGATGGTCTCCGAGGCCGGGCGGCTGGTGACCAAGGACCGGTTCCTGGATGAGGTGTGGCGGGGCGTGCCCGTGACGGACGAGGCCCTGACCCAGGCCATCCGGTCGCTGCGCCGGGCGTTGGGCGATGACGCCGCGCGGCCCCGCATGATCGAGACGGCACCCAAGCACGGATACCGCTTCATCGCCCCGGTGACGGTGGTGGAGGCGGGCGACGCCGTGGAGCCCGTCGTCGCGGCGCCGGTGAGCGAGGGGCGGGCCCGGCCCCGCACCGGGCCGGACCGGACGGACCGGGATCGGCTGGTCTCCATCGGCCGGGCAGGGACGCTGGGGGGGGCGGCGGCCGGGGCGATCGGGGGGCTGATCTATGGGGCGCTGGGCGTGCTGGGCGGCGCGGGCGCGGGCGTGTCGGGCGTGCTGGTGATGATCTGCGTCACGGCCCTGGTCGGCATGGCCGGCGGAGCGGGCGTCGGCTTTGGCATCGCGGGCGGTGAACAGGCCGTGCCGGGTGGGCTGGGCCGGGTGTTCGGCGGGGCGGTCGGGGGGCTGCTGGTCGGATCGGTAGTGAGGCTGCTGGGGCTGGATGCGTTCGAGCTGCTGTTCGGGCGGGCGCCGGGCGCGATCACGGGCGCGCTGGAAGGGGCCATTCTGGGCGCGGCCGTCGGGGCGGGCGTCGTGCTGGGCGAGCGCGTCGGCTGGTCGTGGAAACGGCGCGCAGTGGTCGGCGGACTGGCCGGCGGGGTGGCGGGCGTGGGGATCGTGGTGGCCGGCGGGCGGCTGCTGGTCGGCAGTCTTCAGACGCTGGCGCAGGCCTTTCCGGACACGCGGTTGACGCTGGATCCGGTCGGGGCCCTGTTCGGCGAGACGGGACTGGGGCCCGTGTCGCACGCCGTGGCCAGCGGGCTGGAGGGCCTGCTGTTCGCAGGCTGCGTGGTGGCGGCGATCGCCCTGGCTACCAGGTCGGAGAGCTCCGCGCCGGGCCGAGCAGGACGGCGTTGATCAGGAGTGGCTTGAGACCCTCCAGATAGCCCCGCACCGTGGGGTCCTGGGTGAAGGCGATCAGCTGGCCGCGGCCCAGGCTGTTGACCATCACCGCCGGCTTGAACGCGAGCCGCGCGCGGTTCTCGGCCCACATCTGGCCGGAGACGACCAGATCATTCGGCCCGGCGAAGCGGACGACGTTGACGCCCTCGCCCTGACCGAGCGGGGCATAGATGTCGGCGCCCTGGACCAGCACATTGACGGTGGGGGCGATGCCGGCGGTGAGCCAGTGCTCGGTGTCGACCTGGGCGAGCGCAAGGGCGCCGGCGACGCTGGCCGGGCCAGGCTCGGCGACGCCGATCAGGCTTTCGTAATGGGCCTCGTCGGCGATGATGTCGGCGGCGTCGTCTTCGGCCTCCGATGAGGGGTCCTGGCGGCGGGAGGCGAGCAGGTCGGCATCCTCGTCGGCCATCAGGCGGCTGGCGCGGCCGAGCGTGATCAGCGTGCCGCCGCGCTGGACCCACCCGCGCAGATTGGCCATGCCGCCGGAGCCGAGCGCGCGTTCGTAGTCGCCGCCCTCGGGCAGGATCAGGACCTGGTATCGCGAGAGGTCCGCCGAGGTCAGGCGCGCGGTCCGCACGACCGTGACCGGCAGGCCGAACTCGCGCTCGAGGATATAGCGGACGGCCCCGGCCGCCGTCGGGCTGGTCGGCTGGTCCCAGGCGACCGCGATGTTGGGCGCGCGGATAAGGACCGCCCCGTCCGAGCCGAAGCTGGGGCCATCGGAGACCCAGCTGTCGGCGATGCCGGTGACGCGGGCGCCGGTCTGGGCGGCGAGGGTCTGCAGGCGCTGATCGAGGTCGGCGGGGCTGCCCGAGCGGGTAATCAGCATCGTGCCGGAGGGCCAGCGCCGGCCGTTCTTCTCGAAAGCACGGTCGATCGAGCGAACGGCCAGGCCCTGCTGGATCGCCGCGGCCATGAGTTTCAGCCCTGCGACGCCGGGCTGGACCAGGTAGCCGTAGGTGGCGCCGGCCTCGGCGACCGAGCCGGGGCGGACCAGCGTCGATCCCGCAGGCGTGGTCGCGACCGACGGGACCGTGCCGCAGCGGGCGAAGGGCACGTTGAACATTACCGGCATGGACCAGGCGGTCACGTCATAGATCTGGTCGCCCAGACCCCGCGCGCGGCGCCGCTCCTGTTCGGCCAGGAAGTCGGGGTCGAGCGGCACGTTCTGGCTCAGCAGCACCTCGGCCATGCGGCGCTGGGGCTGGGCCAGCGGCACGACGTAGGAGCCGGCGGGGTAGCTCTGGCCGCAGGCGGTGAAGGCGGCGCTGGCGCGGCCGACCTCGACGCCCGAGCGGGTGAGGAGCCCCGCCAGCTTGTCGACGGTGGTCGGATCGGCCGGGTTGGGGGCCAGAACGAAGGTGCCGCGCCCGCCCGATACGCCGTCCTGACCGTAGGCATAGGCGTTCCTGAGCAGGCGTTCGCGATGGGTGGCGGCCGCCTCGATCGTCGAAAGGGTGGCGATCAGCTGGTTCCGAACCGTCTCGCGGTAGGTCAGGATCTCACCGGACGACCGCCGCGCCGCCAGCCCCCGGGCGGAGCCCTGCTCGTAGGTCATGGAGACCACGCCGAGGTAGGCGGGCCAGCCGTCACCATAGCCGGGATAAAAGGCGTCGAACGTCTGGCGGGTGAAGTAGGGGATTCCGGTCTCGTCGAACCGGCGCGCGGTGTTGCGGCCGATGATCTCGCGGCTTTCCAGTGTGTTGCGCGTCAGAAGGGGATTGAGCGGTTCGGCCTCGGGCGGGAAGAAATAGGTCTGGTCCGTCCCCATCTCGTGGACGTCGGCCAGAACTTGCGGGCGCCAGGCCAGGACGAGGGCGGCGTGGCCCCGGGTTTCCGGCTGGGTCTGGATGAACCAGTCGCGGTTCAGGTCGAACAGGTCGTGGTTGAAACGACCGCCGGGCCAGGGCTGGTCGCGCTCGGCCGACAGAGGGTCGGGGTTCGGACGCGTGCCCAAGCCGGCGTTGAAGCTGGCGGTGAAGCGGTCGCGCCCATCCGGGTTCTGGGTCGGGACCATGATGACAAGGGTCTTGGAGAGCCAGTCCTGAACCGCCGGATCGCGCGAGGCGAGCAGGTGGTGGGCGGCGGCCATGGCGGCGTCGGCTGGACTGATCTCGTCGCCGTGGACGGAAAAGGCCATCCAGACCACGGCGGGCTGGTCGGCGATGATCGCCTGGGCCTGGGCGGGCGTGGTCACGCGCGGGTCGGCGAGCGCGCGGGAGTTGGCCTGGATCTGGTCCATGCGGGCGATATTGGCGGGCGTGCCGATGGCGGCCCACCACAGAGGGCGCCCTTCATGCGTGCGGCCGTACTCGCCGATGACCACGCGATCAGGAGCATGGGCCGCGAGGGCATCGAAGTAGCGCCGGACATCCGCCGGGCGGGTGACGACGTCGCCGCTGTCGTAGCCGAGAACCGCGCGCACCGTCGGCACGCCGGGGTCGAACGACGCGCCGACGATCAGGGGCTCGGGCGCGGTCTGGGCGGGGGCGGAGAGCGGGGCGGACAGGGCGGCGAGCGCGACGAGGCTGGTCGCGGCGAGGCGGGCGAAGGCGGACGACATCTGAGCAGTGACCCCGAGGAACGAGGTCTCACCCTATCGGCGGGTTCTGAAAAGCCAAGGCGCACTTTGGGCGCCTTGCGGGGGCAGTCGCCTGGCCCGTCGCTTGACTGTCTCACACAGTATATGCCATACACTGTGTATCACACACTATGTGGCGCACGGAGTTTCGCCTTGTCCGCCGATGACGAGCTTTTTGAATCCATGCGGCTGGAGCTGCGGCGCGGGTCGCTGGTGCTGGCGGTACTCGCCTGCCTCAGGACCGAGCGCTACGGCTACACGTTGCGTCAGGCGCTGGCGGCGGACGGGCTGGAGATGGAGGAATCGACCCTCTATCCCCTGCTGCGCCGCCTGGAATCCCAGGGGCTGCTGCTCAGCGAGTGGCGCGAGGAGGAGAAGCGCAAGAAGCGTTTCTATGTGCTCTCGCCGCTGGGCGCGTCCCTGCTGGACCGACTGACCACCGAATGGCGAGCCATCGGCGGCTCGCTGGACCGGCTTCTCTGACATCCGAACATTCACTGGGGAGGGACAGGCCATGACCACGCCGTCCGACGACATCATCGAACGCTGGCTGGAGGCCGTGGCCGCCCAGCTGCCACCCGAGACGCGGGCCGACATCACCGACGAACTGCGCGAGCTGATCGTCTCGCGCATGGAGGCCAGGGAGGCCGAACTGGGCCGCGACCTGACGCCAGCGGAAGTCGAGGGGGTGCTGAAGGAGATCGGCCATCCGCTCGCGGTCGCCGCCCGCTATCGCGCTGGCCCCGATAGCCTGATCGGGCCGGAGTTGCTGCCCTGGTGGCTCTATGGGGTGAAGGCGGGGCTTCTGGTGCTGCTGGCCATCCACGCCCTGTCGCTGGTCGTCACCCTGGTCAGTGGGCCGCGCGATCCTGGTCAGGCGATCAGTCAGGCCTTCCACGGCTTGTTCGGCTCCGGGCTGACGCTGATCGGGGCGCTGACCCTGGCGGGCGCGGTCATGGAGCACTACCGCATCCGGCCGAAATGGATGACGGAATGGCGTGCGAAGGACCTGTCGCTGTTCGGCCTGTCCGATCCCACGACCTGGGGCGTCAAGGCCAGGGAGGCGTCCAAGGCTTCGACGCAAGGCGGCGTGAACATCCACCCCGTTCGTGTGCGCGTCGGCAATTCGAGCCCGGCGGGCGAGGCGGTGTTCTCGATCCTCGCCCTCGGCCTGTTCATCCTGTGGTGGCTGGGTCTGGTCAGCTTTCCGGGGCTGGCGACCTTCGAGATCGCGGATCAGCCCGTCACAGTGGCCGGAGCGCCGGTGTGGGCCGCTCTCTACGCCCCCATCCTGGCCTTCGCCCTCGTGCAGATGGCGATCGACCTGTTCACCCTGATCAACCCCACGGCCGAGCGGCTGAGGGCGCTGCTCCGCGCCGCCGTCGCCGCGGCCAACCTCGTTCTCCTGTGGTTCATCGTCCAGGCGGGCGACCTGTTCGTCCTGACCTCGGCCGGACAGACGGCGACCGTCGCCATCGATCAGGCCTATCTGACGCTCGACTGGCTGCGCATGCTCGACGAACGCGGACGCGATCTGGAGGGTGTGGCCCTGACCCTGTCGATCCTGCTGACCTGGTCGGCGGCGGTCATGGCGGTGGCCTTTGTGGGGGCGATCCTGGCCAATCTGGTTCGGATGATCCGCGGCCGGGCGGCCTGACGCTGAGATGTCCGAAAACCGCGAGACAGGGGCCGGGATCGGGTCCAGTCTCGTGGCATGGACACCGCCGCGCACAGTCTGGATCAGGAGGCCTGCTACCGGGCTGTGCTGACGCGCGACGCGCGGTTCGATGGGCGCTTTTTCGGCTGCGTGAAGACGACGGGCATCTATTGCCGTCCGGTCTGCCCTGCCCGGACGCCGAAGCGCGAGAACATGATCTTCGTGCCGACGGCGGCCTCAGCGGAAGAGGCGGGCTTTCGGGCCTGTCTGCGCTGCCGGCCCGAGACGGCCCCGGACATGGGAGCATGGCGCGGCACCTCGAACACCGTCAGCCGGGCGCTGGCCCTGATCGAGCAGGGGGCGCTTGATGAGGGCGACGTCGATGCCCTGGCCGGACGGCTGGGGGTTGGCGAACGCCAGTTGCGGCGGCTGTTTCGCCAGCATCTGGGGGCGGCCCCGGTCAGCGTCGCCCAGACGCGGCGGGTGCTGCTGGCCAAGGCCCTGATCCAGGAGAGCGACCTGTCCATGGCAGAGGTGGCGCTGGCGTCCGGATTCGGCTCGGTCAGGCGGTTCAACGAGACGTTTCAGGCGCTGTACGACCGCCCGCCCTCGACCCTGCGTCGGCGGACGGAGCGACCGAGCGAAGGCGGGGTGCGGCTGAGCCTGACCTATCGGCCACCCTATGACTGGGACGCGATGCTGGCGGCGCTGGCCGCGCGGGGCGATGCGGTGGAGAGCACGGTGTGGCGTCGCGACCTGTCGCGCGAGATCGACGGGGCGGTGGGTCGGGTCACGGCGACGCCGGGCGAGCCGGGGCGGCTGAGACTGGTCGTGGAGGCCGATGATCTGAGGGCCCTGCCCGGGGTGCTGGCCCGGGTGCGGCGGGTGTTCGACCTGTCGGCGGACCCGGAGGCCATCGCGCGCGACCTGTCGGCCGACCCCCTGCTGAAGCCGCTGGTCGAGGCGCGGCCGGGGCTGCGGCTGCCGGGCGCCTGGACGGACACGGGCGACGACGCCCCCAGCGACCGGCTGGATGATGCGGCTCTGTCCGAGCGGGCCGAGCGGTGGCGGCCCTGGCGGGCCTATGGGGCGCTGCACCTGCGCGTGGCGGGGATCGCGGCGGCCGACATCATGGAGATGGACGATGACCGACAAGCGGCCTGAGGCCCAGACCGAGATCTTGACGCTGGACCGGATGGCGACTCCGGTCGGGGAGATGCTGATCGTGACGGACGGCCACGGCGCGGTCCGGGCGCTGGACTTCGCCGACTACGAGGCCCGGATGCGGAAACTCCTGGCGCGCCACGCGCCGGGCGCGACGATCACGCAGGGTCGGGCCCCAGAGCCGGTGCGGGGGGCGATCACGGCCTATTTCGACGGTGACGTGCGCGCGCTGGACGCCCTGCCGGTGAAGACGGCGGGCACGGCCTTTCAGTCAGAGGTCTGGGCGGCGTTGCGCGCCATTCCGGTCGGGGAGACCCGCAGCTATGGCCAGTTGGCCGCCGCCATCGGCCGACCGAGCGCCGTCAGGGCCGTAGGGCTGGCGAACGGCTCCAATCCGGTCGGCGTCATCGTACCGTGCCACCGGGTGATCGGGTCGAACGGATCCCTGACCGGTTATGCGGGCGGGCTGGACCGCAAGCGCTGGCTGCTGGCGCATGAGGCGGCGCACGCCGTCTAAGGGCGCGATCGCTCCCGACGCCGTCGCTCAATGCTGGAGCGCGGGGCCGAAGCGGCCGGTTCAGGCCGGGTTCATGCGCGGTTGTTGACGGTTTGATGACCATAAGGCTTGTCGGGTCACCCCCCGCCGTGCTGCTTATGCCGCCATCGCGCCGCAGGGGCGTCGACATGCAGGGAGTGAGCCGTTGAGTTCGACGGATGGGGGAGGCGCTCTCGCGCCCCGCAAGACAATTCTGGGACACCCGCGCGGGCTGGTGATCCTGTTCCTGACCGAGATGTGGGAGCGCTTCTCCTACTACGGCATGCGGGCGCTGCTGATCTTCTATCTGACGCAGCACTTCCTGTTCGGACCGGCCGAGGCGCAGGGCATCTATGCCGCCTACGCCGCGCTTGTTTACCTCATGCCGGTCATCGGCGGCCTGATCGCGGACAAGTATCTGGGATCACGCCGGGCGGTGATCATCGGGGCCGCCCTGCTTGTGGCCGGTCACTTCACCATGGCTTTTGAGGGGTCGGGCGGCAAAGAATACCTCTCCGTCGGAGGCACGGAGTACGCGCTCGAGGTCGAGGGGCGCGACACGGATCGCCAGATCTTCGCTGTCGTGGGCGAGAACCGTGTGCCCATCTCCATTCAGCCCGAGGGCGTGACCGTCGAGGACGCGGAAGGCCATCCGGCCGGTTCCGGGGCCCAGGCCGCCGCCGCTGCCGGTTTCCCGACCCAGATCGCCACGGGCGGATACTCCACGCGCGTGGAGCGCGACCTGCAGGCCGAACCGATCCTGTTCCTGGCCCTGTCGCTGATCATCGTTGGCGTCGGCTTCCTCAAGGCCAACATCTCGACCGTCGTCGGCGCGCTCTATGAGAAGAACGACCCGCGTCGGGACGGTGGCTTCACCATCTTCTACGTCGGCATCAATCTGGGCGCGGTTCTG
This sequence comes from Brevundimonas sp. AAP58, assembly GCF_001295975.1. Classification (GTDB taxonomy): domain Bacteria; phylum Pseudomonadota; class Alphaproteobacteria; order Caulobacterales; family Caulobacteraceae; genus Brevundimonas. The sequence continues at coordinate 15,021 of NZ_LJHU01000019.1, forward strand.
GCCACGTCGCTTTGCGCCTGGCTCGGCATCGCTTACGGCTGGGCCTACGGCTTTGGTCTGGCCGGGATCGGCATGTTGTTCGGCCTGGTCACCTTCATCCTCGGCCAGAGCTGGCTGGAGGGACGCGGCGAGCCAACCCGGCCAATCGAGGGACGCAAGCTGCTGGGCGTGCCGCTGGTGCCCTTCTTCTGGATCGCCGGTCTGGTCGCCGTCTTCCCCACCTGGCTGCTGATGCAGCGCAACGCCCTGGTCGAGGCCATCCTGATCCCGGTGGCGATGGCGACCTTCATCGCGGTGGTAGGCTATACGGTCATCCGGCTGAAGGGGGCTGAGCGAACCCGCATGCTGGTGGCGCAGGTGCTGATCTTCTTCTCGGTCCTGTTCTGGGCCCTGTTCGAACAGGCGGGCTCTTCGCTGAGCCTGTTCGCCGACCAGTCCACCCAGATGCCGTCGTGGTTCAACGCGGCCCAGACGCAGCTGTTCAATCCGGCCATCATCGTCGTGTTCGGCCCGATCTTCGCGGCGCTGTGGGTGTGGATGGCCAAGCGCAACATCGAGCCCTCCACCCCGGTGAAGTTCTCGATGGGCCTGATGTTCGTCGGGCTGGGCTTTCTTGTCCTGACCTGGTCGACCGGCAACGCCGCGAACGCGGACTTCCGCGTGCCGCTATTCTTCCTGTTCCTGACCTACTTCTTCCACACGCTGGGCGAGCTCTGCCTCTCGCCGGTCGGCCTGTCCATGATCACCAAGCTGTCGGTGGATCGCGTCGTCGGCATGATGATGGGGGTCTGGTTCCTGTCGAGCTCGGTGGCCCACATCGTCGCCGGTCTGATCGCCAAGGCCACGGCGACCGACACCGTCGCGGGCGTGGTGACCAACCCGGCGCTGGCGCTGCAGACCTATGGCTCGATCTTCGGCACGATCGGCTGGGTCGGCGTAGGCGTGGGGGTCTTCCTTCTGGTGATCTCGCCGATCCTCAAGAAGGGCATGGCGGGCGTTCACTGACACGGCCTGCCGGCTGAATGCGGAAAGGGCGGGGCCGCGAGGCTCCGCTCTTTTTGATTCCGCCTGGTCCTGGCTCAGAGCGTCCGTCGAACCTGGATGAACACGAAGGGATCTCGAGAGGTGCGTCGCACCTCACGAAAGGCCAGGGGAGCGATGTTCCGCGGACCGGAATAGATCTCGCGGTCGGACCCCCGTTCACGGCGGGTGAGGTTGTTCAGTTCGACGCGCACGGTCAGCTCTGGCTGGGGCTTCCACTGGCCGTAGAGCTCGAGTTCAGGCTCGGTGTAGGAGGTCCGCACCTCGCGCACCCGGAAACTGCGGCCCCGGTCGGTGTTGCAGTCGTGCTCAAAGCCCCAGGACCAGCGACCGCCCCGCAGGTCCTGGTTGAAGTCGATGCCGCAGCCGAAGGCCTGGTTGCCCCGGAAGCGACGCTCCTCTCTCGTGACCGGATCGGTCACCGAGGTGTCCGACCAGCTGCCGCGGGCCTGCAATCGGCCATTGGGCACCCCCAGCCGGTCGGTCGGCAGGGTGAGCTGGACCTGAAAGGACGCGGCCGTGCCATCGCCGATGTTGCCGACGCCGTCGAAGCCCCCGCTCAGGGGAATGAGGTCCACCACGTCCTCGTATTCAGCGTAGGACCCGGTCAGCTCCAGCGCGCCCTCGTCCCAGAACCGGCGCTCGTAGATGGCTTCCAGGACCGTGACCTTCTGCGGTTCCAGATCGGGATTGCCGCCCTCGACCTGGCCGAGATCGATGTCGGCGGAGGCGACGAAATCGCCGAAATCCAGCTGGCCGACCTCGCGCTCCAGACGCACGCGGACCTGATGTCCGGCCGCCGGGGTCCAGGTCGCCTGCAAGCGGGGCTTGGGATAGACGAAGGACTTGCTCAGGTCGCTGTCGCCCGACTGACTGATCTCCGACACCTCGACGCGCAGCCCGCCCTCGAGCGTCAGGGTCGGGTCGAGACGCCAGGTCGCCTGGCCGAAGATCTCGCCACGTAGCTCCTCGACCTTGACCGAGGAGGACGGCACCGGGATGGCCACCCCGTTGTCGGCAAAGGCATTGGCGCTGTCGAGAAAGTTGTACGCCACCTCGCCGCCAGTCTCGAAGGCCCACCGATCATTGGGGCGGAAGCGAAGAACGGCACGGCCGATTGATTCGCCCGACGAGGAATCGGCGATGAAGGTGGAGCTGTCGCCGCCACTTTCGGAAACGCCGGTGTAGTCCTCCGTGGACCAGCGCTGGAGGCCGATCAGGTCCAGCCCGGTGCGCGGGCCGAGGTCGCGCGTCCAGTTGATGCCCAGCTCGCCGTTGATCTCGTCGGAACTCTCTTTATTGAAGCTGTCGACGCCCGCCCCGGACCGGATCAGCAGGTCCTGGGTATCCTCACGGCCGAACCAGCTCACCAGGCCGTTCACGCGCACAAGCCCGCCGGCGAGGCCGCGCTGGACCGCGCCTGTCGCCCGCACATTGCGGATGCGGTCGCGCAGGATCAGGTCGGCGTCCTGGATCAGGCCACCGGACGGGTCGAACCGTCGGCGATAGCCGTCCGACGTGCCCTCGGTCCGGTCGATGAAGGCGCTGATCGTCCCCTCGATCTGGTCGTCGCCTTCGCGCCGCGACCAGCGTCCTGACAGGACCGGTCCGATGTAGCCGTCGGAATAGATGTAGGCGTCGGCCTCCAAGACCCGCTCGATGGTCACCGCGCGGATCAGGACGACATTGGCCACCACCGACCGGCCCTGCATGTCGATGCCGGGCGCGCCGCCCCGGATCAGCTCGATACGGGCCACCGAGGCGGCCGAGATGCGCTCGAGCACATCGTCGAGGCCGTCACTCTTGGTCGAGGGACGACGGCCGTCGATCAGGACATTGCCGCTGGCGCCGGCCAGGCCGCGCGTGCCGCTGTCGCCCGAATCGAAGGCGAAGCCCGGCAGGCGGTCGATCATGTCCCGGGCCGTGTCCGGCTGGGCGTCGGCGAAGAAGGCGGGTTCGAAGACCAGAACGCCTTGCTGGGCCACGGGCGTGCCTTCAGGCGGGGTTTCCTGCGCCAGGGCCGGACCGGCCAGGGCGCAGGCGGCGGCACCAGCCAGCCAGATCGCTTTGGGCATGCATCCCTCTCCCTGTCGGTGAACGACGCCTGGCGCGCACCGGCGATCGAAGGGTCGGGAGGCATGCGGCAGTCACGGCCCCCGGGTCAAGGGGCCGTCGGGCCGCAGAGGACCTAGAAGGTCTTCCTGACCCGGATCTGCCAGAAGGTGCGCGGGTCGGTGGGGCGCAGCTCGGTGAAGGCGATGGGTCGGGCCGCCGTCCGATCGGCGAAAACCGTGCGTTCGACCTGGAAGTCGTTCCAGACATTGACCTGGCCCCGGATCGCCCAGGTCGGGGTCGGCTTCCACTCGATATTGGCCTCGAAGTAGTCGCTGCCGGTAAAGCCTGAAATCTGGTCCGGGCCATAGTTGAACTGGCGCAGGCTCTCCAGATAGGTGACCGCCCAGTTGATCCGCCAACTGGTGATGTCCTGGGCGATGGTGAAGGCGGGCTGGGACGGCCGCACGTTCGAGATCGGGCGGTCCTCGCCCGTCGTCGGGTCTGTGACCGAGGTGTCGTTCCAGGTGTTGCGGAACCGGAACTCTCCGCCGGAGAAGCCGGCCCAATCCATGGGCAGGACGACGTTGACGGCCAGCTGATCCAACGTCCCGTCGCCGATGTTGCCGACCGCCGAAAGGTTGTTGGGCAAGGGCAGGCGGTCGATGACGCCGATGATCTCATCGTGTCGGTAACCGATGGAGACGATGCCGTCGCCCATGAAGCGGCGTTCCCAGGTCAGCTCGCTGATCCAGCGCTCCTCGGGCTCGAGGTCGACGTTGCCGCCGAACAGCTGTTCGTCGTCCAGATCCGCGCCAGCAGCGAAGTCGCCGAAATCCAGCTGGCCCAGTTCCCGCTCGAATCGGAGCCGGATCTGGTTGTTGGCCATGGGGGTCCAGGTCGCCTGGAAGCGGGGCTTGGCGAAGAAGAAGCTCTTCTCCTGTTCGGCGTCGCCGGACTGGCTGATGGTGGAGGCCTCCAGCCGCACCCCGCCTTCCAGCGTCAGATTGGGGCGGATGCGCCAGGTGCCGCGCGCAAAGATCTCGCCCCGGGTCTCCTCGACCTTGATCTGATCCGAGGGCAGCGGAATGACGACGCCGCCGTCGGTCAGTTCCTGCTCGATCTCGAGCATGTTGTAGGCGACCTCGCCGCCGGCCTCGAGCGTGACCGAGGACGACCGCTCCCAGCGCAGCAGGGAGCGCAGGATGGTCTCGGATGCATTGCCTTCCGAGGCGAAACGCTGGAGCGGGCCGGCCACGCCATTGGTGGTGGTGACGAAGCTGGCGCCGTTCTCGAAATCGTTCCACTCGCGGATGAAGCGGGTTTCCGACGTCAGTCCTGTGCCCATCGGGCGGGTAAAGACGGCGCCGACCTCGCCGCTTGTGCCTTCCTCGGCGAAGCGGCTGTCGCGCAGGACGCCGGGTCCGTCCTGGAGGCTGAACTGGCTGTAGTCGTTCTGACCGAGGCGGGCCGTCAGGTCGATCTTGCCGCCCATGAAGGCGTCGGCGTAGTTGACGCGGATCGACTGACCGCCGCCGGTCTGGTCGTCGTAATAGCCCTCGTCGCGGGTGACCACGCCATTGGCGTCGCGGCGCACCACCCGGCCGACGCCGTTGGAATCGTTGATCGCCACGCCGTCCGACAGGGTGAAGCCCCAGACGCGGTCGCCATTCCTGCGCGTGAACTGATAGGTCCCCGCCGCCCGGTCGGTGCCGCCCTCGAAGAAGAAGCCGTTGAGCGTAGCGATCTGCTCGGTGCTGGCATTGGTCCGCGTGATGACGTTCACCACGACTGAATAGCCCTGCATGTCGATGCCGGGCGCTCCGCCCCGGATCAACTCGATGCGCTCGACCTGGGGCACCAGGGTGCGCGACAGGACCGAGGAGCCGGTGTCGTTCTTGGACGCAGGCCGCGCGCCATTGATCAGGATGTTGCCGACCGCGCCCTCGAAGCCGCGCGAGCCGTCGCCGTCCTGGACCGAGAAGCCGGGAATGCGGTTGACCATGTCCAGCGCCGTGTTCGGGCGCTGGTCGGCGAAGAAGTCCGGCGTGAAGACCAGAACGCCCTGCTGGCTGGCGTCAACCAGCGGCTCTTGCGTGGTCGGGCCCGTGGGCACCAGGGTCTGGGCGGCCGACTGAGGCGCGGCCGCGCCCGACGCGTCAGGGGCTGGCGCAGTCTGCGCCAGGGCACCCGAGGCGCTGAAGATCACGGCCGTCGTGGCCAGAAGAATGGATTTGGTCATCGCCTGGGGTTCCCCTTGTTGTGAGGGGAGATGTGGCGGGGTGACGCGGGGCTGTCCCGTTACAATCCGGACAGGTGGATTAAATCGCCGACAGATTACGGCATTGTAATCATTGCGACTTATTCGGACGAATACTCATAACGATCAGCATAGTAGGGCCGCGGGCCGAATGACGGAGGGGCTTTGTCTTGGTCGGTTTCGTGCCGGTCCCGTTCAGGGCCCGAACTCATGGGTGCGGATTCGGCCCCGCGTGCGGGCGCGCGGGCCAGGAGCTGGTCAAGGCCGAACCAGCGGGAGCCATCGTCAAGCGCGTCGCGGCGGGGTCGCACGGGAAGCTCGCCTGGCGACAGGTCTTCGAGAGCGACCGGGCGTGGCAGGGGCATGCGCGGCAAATAGGTGAGGTCGTGATCGGGTCCCGCGTAAGCCTCTTCCGGCAGGAAGGTGGGGTCCTCGACCACGGCGACCCGGTCCAGCGCCGCGTCGTCGAAGCCGTCATTGATCTGTCCGACATCCAGGATGCCGCCCTCGACGATTTCGGGCTCGGGCGGGGTGACCAGGTCGATGGCGATGCGAGGCCCCAGGGCGCGGCCTTCGGCGTCCGTGCGTGGGGCGAAGGTCCAGCCGGCGAGCGCGAGCCCGGCGACAGCGGTGACGGCGGCGGCGGCGATCAGTCGGGGTCGGCGGGCGATCAGGGACACGGCGGAAGCTCCTCCAGTCGCGCAAACGACCCTCTCACGCCGAGGGTTCCCCCGTCGAGCCCTTGCGGCGGCGTTCGCCCCGGCAGCGATCCGAGCAGGTCGTGATGCTGTCCCAGTCGCGCGCCCACTTGGCCCGCCAGGCGAAGGGACGGTTGCAGACGACGCAGTCCTTGGTCGGCAGGTCGCCCTTGCGAGGCGACGTCCCCTTGTTGACGTGCTTTCGCGACATCCGGCCTTCAAACCTTCCCTTTACGTCCGCGTCAACTTTGCGTATGGATCACGCATGGCGACCGCCGACGATCATCGCACCTATTCGATCCGCCAGCTCTGCCGCGAGTTCGGGGCGACGGCGCGTGCGCTGCGGTTCTATGAGGACAAGGGGCTTCTGACGCCCGCGCGCAAGGGCCAGACCCGGGTCTATGACGCACGCGATCGCGCCCGGCTGAAGCTGATCCTGCGCGGCCGTCGCATCGGCTTCACCCTGACCGAGATCCAGGAGATGCTGGATCTGTATGACAGGAACGACGGCAACACCCATCAGATGGCGATCGCGCTGCGGCGTCACCGCGCCCAGATCGAGGCCCTGAAGCAGCAGCGCGAGGATCTCGACGCCGCCATCGAGATGGCCGAGGAAGCCTGCGCGGCCATGGAATCCCGGCTGAAAGAGCAGCGGCCCGACCTTCTGCCCGGCGCCGAGGAATACGCCTCGGTACTGCGCGAACGCCTCGACCACCACCACCATCATCCGTTCAAGCTGAGAGCCTGACCCCATGGCCTACAAGGCGCCCGTTCGCGACCTGACCTTCATCCTCAACGAGGTTCTGGAGATCGATCGCTATTCCAACTCTCCGGGATTCCAGGACGTGTCGTCGGACCTGGTCCAGCAGATCCTGGAGGAGGGCGCCAAGTTCTCCGAGGAAGTCATCGCCCCCCTGAACAAGGTCGGCGATCAGGAAGGCTGCAAGTGGGACAACGGAAAGGTCACCGGACCGACCGGCTGGAAGGAGGCCTATCAGGCGATGGTCGAGGCCGGCTGGCCCGCCCTGTCGTCCGACCCCGAGTTCGGCGGCCAGGGCATGCCCGCCGTGGTCGGCATGGCGTTTGGCCAGTTCACGGCGGCCGCCTCCCCGGCGTTTTCGATGTACCCAGGCCTGACACACGGCTGCTACGAGGCGCTGCACGCCTCGGGCTCGCCGGAGCAGAAGGCCAAGTATCTGCCCAAGCTCGCCACCGGCGAGTGGGGCGGGACCATGAACCTGACCGAGCCTCAGTGCGGCACGGACCTGGGCCTGATCCGCACCAAGGCGGTGCCGAACGGCGACGGCAGCTATTCCATCACCGGCCAGAAGATCTGGATCAGCTCGGGCGAGCACGACTTCACCGACAACATCATCCATCTGGTGCTGGCCCGCATCGAGGGGGCCCCGGCCGGCATCAAGGGCATCAGCCTCTTCGTGGTGCCGAAGATCCACGTCAACGACGACGGGTCGCTGGGCGAGCGCAACGAGGGCGCCCAGTGCGCGGGCCTGGAGCACAAGATGGGCATCCACGGCAACGCCACCTGCGTCATGGCCTATGACGGCGCCAAGGGCTGGCTGGTCGGCGAAGAGAACAAGGGCATGGCCGCCATGTTCATCATGATGAACGAGGCGCGGCTGGGCACGGGCCTGCAAGGACTCGCGATCGGCACCGCCGCCTATCAGGCCGCCGTCGAGTTCGCCAAGGACCGCGTCCAGGGCCGCAGCCTGACAGGCCCGAAGAACCCGGACGGCCCCGCCGATCCAATCATCGTCCATCCGGATGTGCGCCGCATGCTGCTGGAGGCCAAGGCCTTCGTCGAGGGCGGCCAGGCCTTCATCCTGTGGACCGCGCTCCAGGCCGATCTTCAGCGTTCGGACGATGCGGCGACTGCCCAGAAGGCCCGCGACTACATGGGCCTGATCACCCCGGTGCTGAAGGCCTATCTGACCGACAAGGGCTTCCATGTCGCCTCGCTGGCCATGCAGGTGCACGGCGGCTCGGGCTACACCGAGCACTATCCGGCCTCGCAGTATCTGCGCGATGCCCGCATCACCATGATCTATGAGGGGGCCAACGGCATCCAGGCGCTGGATCTGGTCGGTCGCAAGCTGCCGGCCAACGGCGGTCGCGCCATCATGACCTGGTTCGGCGACATCGACGCCTTCGTGGCCGAGCACGGCGGCGCGGGCGAGAGCGTGAAGCCCTTCGTCGACGGCCTGGCCGACGCCAAGAAGCAACTGCAGGAGGCCACCATGTGGCTGATGCAGAACGGCATGCAGAACCCGGACAACGCCGGCGCGGCGTCCACGGACTATCTGAACATCTTCGGCCTGACGGCGCTGGCCTATGTCTGGGCCCAGATGGCGGTGGCGGCCCAGAAGGCCATCGACGCCGGCTCGACCGACCCCTACTACGCCACCAAGCTCCAGACCGGTCGCTACTTCGTCGAACGCATCCTGCCCGACGCCGGCGCCCACCTGAAGAAGCTGAAGACCGGCGCGGACGTGCTCATGGCCATGCCGGCGGAGGCGTTCTGATCTGACGCGGACCTCTCCCTCCCCCGGCGGGGGAGGGGGGGGG
>NZ_LJHU01000002.1 GCF_001295975.1 Brevundimonas sp. AAP58
GACGACGGCGGGCAGGTCTCCAGGCGAGGCGGCGACGGCGAGGCCGCCCGCCGCCGTCAGGGCCTCGGTGACCTCTCGCCAGTTGGCGGCGTCCGGGCCGGTTACGGCGGGTTTGGCCAGTCGTGCGGGTTCCAGCGGATTGTGCCCGCCCCAGGGCTCCCGGCCGAGGAACGACCCGAACGAGCCGCCCATGACCACCACATCCGCTAGCCGCAGGAACAGGCCGAGCTCGCCCAGGGTGTCGGCGACGTAGATGTCGGTCTCGGCGTTCGGCGCCGCGCCCCGCGAGCGCAGGGCGAAGCGGTAGCCGTCGCGGGTCAGGGCGGTCGCGATCTCGGCCCCGCGCTCGGGGTGGCGAGGGACGAGGATCAGGCAGAGCCGCTCGGTCAGGTGATCCAGCGCCCGGACGATGGCGATCTCCTCGCCCTCATGGGTCGAGGCGGCGACGACTACGGGCCGGTCGCCGATGGCGGCGGACAGGGCGGTGAAGGCGCGGGCATCATGGGGCAGGGGGCCGCCTGAGAGCTTCAGGTTGACCAGCCCATCGATCCGCCCTCCCAGCGCCTGGATGCGGTCGGCCGACACGATGTCCTGAGGCAGGATGCGGTCGAAGGCCTGGACCACGGTCCGCGCCGCGCCGGGAAAGCGCGCCCAGCCGTCGGCGGTCTTCTCGGTGATGCGGGCGCTGACGAGCGCGAGCGGAATGGCGCGTGCCTTGGCCGCCAGGATCAGATTGGGCCACAGCTCGCTCTCGACGAAGACGCCGAGCGCCGGTTTCCAGTGATCGAGAAACGCCGCGACCGCGCCGGGGGCGTCGACCGGGGCGTACTGGTGGATCACGCCCGGCGGCAGGCGCTGGGCCAGCAGCTCGGCCGAGGTCACCGTGCCGGAGGTGACCAGCACGGTCAGGTCGGGACGGCTCTTCCTGAACCGTTCGACCACCGGCAGCAGTGACAGGGTCTCGCCGATGCTGACGCCGTGCAACCAGACGAGGTCGCCCTCCGGCCGCGCCACGCCCGCAACGCCCAGGCGTTCGTCGACCCGACGCGGGTCCTCCTTGCCCTGCTTTGCCCGGGCGTCGAGCAGACGCGGAGCCAGAGGCTCCAGCATCCGTGTCAGCAGCCGGTAGGCGGTCAGGGCCAGGCTCATATGCGCTCCAGCCCCGTCAGCGCGTCGGCGCGCGCTTCGACCGCCGTCAGGCGCTCGGTCCAGGCGGCGGTGACATCGCCGAGGTCGGCGCCATCAGGATAAAAATCCAGACCGTAGACGATGGCGCCGCGCGCGAAGGGCAGGGGAAGGAGCGCGCGATCCCAGCTGTTCAGCCGAATAGCGGGGTTGCAGCTCATCCCGATGAACAGCACCGGGGCGCCGGACATCCGGGCCATCAGCGGCATGCCTTCGGCCATGACCCGAGCCGGTCCGCGAGGGCCGTCGGGGGTGATGGCGAGCGCGCCAACCTTCAACTGCTTCAGGCCGTCCCTGAGAGCACGGGATCCGCCCTTGGCCGCATCGGCCTTGTCCTTGTTGGCGGAAGAGCCGCGCACGGCGGGGAAGCCCTGGCGGGCCACGGCCTTGGCGATGAACTCGCCGTCGGCGCTCAGCGATATCAAGGCCTTGGCGGGCTGAGCTCGCGTCAAATCCCAGCAGGCGGGCGACAGGCCGATGCGGGAATGCCAGAAGGCGCAGATGACCCCGCCCTTGGCCGCCCAGACCGCCTCGGCATGCTCGCGGCCTTCATAGGTCCAGCGAATGGTGGCGAAGCAGAAGCGCATCCAGGCGGCCAGCAGCGACGCCAGCAGGCTTTGGATGACCGGGTTCCTCAGCGGCCTCACGTCAGGCGACCGAGGCGACGGACGGAGTCCCGTCCAGCGACTGCGCCTTGGCCAGACGGCTGTAGAGCCCGCCCTTGCGAACCAGGGCGTCGTGGCTGCCGCTCTCGACGATGCGGCCGGCTTCCAGCACCAGGATGCGGTCGGCGTGGCGCACGGTGGACAGTCTGTGGGCGATCATCAACGTTGATCGGCCTGTCATGAGGCGCTCCAGAGCGGCCTGGACCAGGGCCTCGCTCTCGGTGTCGAGCGCCGAGGTGGCCTCATCCAGCAGCAGGATCGGCGCGTCCTTCAGGAACGCCCGGGCGATGGCGATGCGCTGCCGCTGGCCGCCCGACAGGCGCAGGCCCGCCTCGCCCGCGCGGGTGGCGTAACCTTCGGGAAGCGTTGTGATGAAGTCGTGCGCCGCCGCCGCCCTGGCCGCCGCCTCGATCTGCGCCTGCGTCGCGCCGGGCCGGCCATAGGCGATGTTGGCGGCGACGGTGTCGTCGAACAGGAAGGGCTCCTGCGTCACGAGCGCGATGCGGTCGCGCAGGTCCGTCAGGCTGAGCTCGCGCAGGTCGACACCGTTCAGAGTCACGGCCCCGGCGGTCACGTCGTAGAAGCGTGGCAAGAGGCTCAGCAGGGTGGACTTGCCGCCGCCGGACGGGCCGACCAAGGCGACGGTTTCGCCCGGCGAGACGGTGAAGGACACATCCGACAGGGTCGGCCCGACGGCTCCATAGGCGAAGCTCACATCCTCGAAGCCGATCGTCACAGGACCGGCAGGTAACGGCCGGGGCGTGGCCGCCTCGCGGATCTCGGGCGCGATGTCCAGCGCCGCGAACAGCCGACGCGCCGCCGTCATCCCTTCGGTCATCACGGTCTGGAGGTTGGTCACCTGACGCAGCGACTGGCCCGCCGACATGAGCAGGCCGACGTAGGCGGCGAAGGCGCCGATGGTCAGCTGGTCCTGCCGCGCCTGCCAACCCGCATAGGCCATGATGGCCGCGACGATCAGCACGGCGACCAGGTTCGAGGACGGCCCGGCGAAGGCGCGACTGTCCGCCGACTTGATGACGTGCTTCTGGCGGCGCGACACGACCTCGCCGACGCGGGCCTCTTCGGCCGCCTCGCGGTTCTCGATCTTGATCAGGCGGACGCCGTCCAGGTTCTCCATCAGGGCGGTCGACAGGTTCTCGGTCTCGACCATGGCCCCCGTGGTGGCCTTCCTCATCCGCTTGCCGAAGCGGCGGATGATCCAGGCGATGACGGGCGCGCCCAGGAAGACGACCAGCGTCATCCGCCAGTCCAGCCACAGCATGTAGCCCAGCACGGCGACCAGGGTCAGGGCGTGCTGGGTGTAGTTGACGACGCCGTTGGTGAAGGCTTCGCGCACCAGATTGGCGTCGAAGAGAACCGAGGAGACAAAGGCGCCCGAATGCTGGCTGCGCAGCCGTGCCAGGTCGGCCCGGATCATGGCTCCGAACAGCCGCACCTGGATGTCGCCGACCACGCCGTGGCCGATGCGGTTGACCAGCGCCGCCTGGCCGAGCGCCGCGATCGTCGAGATCAGGCCGACGCCCACGATGACCGCCGGCACGCCCCACAGCGCGTCCTCGGGCGGGATGCGGAACAGGCCACCCAGCACCCTGACCGGCTGGCCCAAGAACATGCCGTCGATCGCGGGCTGAAGCAGTTGCAGCACCGTCGCGGTGCTGATCCCCGCGACTGCGGCGCAGATCAGCGACAGGATCAGCGCGCCCCTGCGCCGGGACAGGTAGTCCCGCCAGACGCGCGCCAGCAGGCCGCGCGAGCGCGCGGGCGGGGCGTCCGGGTTCGGAACGATCAAACTCATCCGTCGGAGGTCGGACGCCCCGCCGGTCAAGTCAAGCGAAGTCCGCGCGCAACATGGCTGGTGGCGCCGGTCTGCGAGGCTCGCTATCTGCGCTACCCATGACCAGCCGGTTCGACATGGCGACGGAGGCCGGCCGCAAGGCCGCAGAGCGCGACTACTTCTGGAACGACCACGCCTTCCTGCGGCTGGCGTTTCAGAACGCCCACTGGCTGGGGCCGGATCTGGTGCGCACCAACCAGCCGTCGCCGCGACAGCTTGAAGGTTGGGCGAAGCGGGGGATCAAGACGGTCATCAACCTGCGGGGTCAGAGGGACGAGGGCTACTACTGGCTGGAGAAGGCGGCGTGTGAGCGGCTGGGGCTGACGATGATCGACGCTCCGCTCGACAGCCGCGATCCGCCCGGCAAGGACCGTGTGCGCCGCGCGCGCGACCTGTTCGCCACCATCGAGTACCCGGCGCTGATCCACTGCAAGTCCGGCGCGGACCGGGCCGGTCTGATGGCGGTCTTCTATCGCCATTTCCACCTGGGCGAGCCGATCTCCCAGGCGATGCGGGAGCTATCGAAGAAGTATCTGCACAGCCGCGAGGGCCTGACCGGAGTGCTGGACCACTTCCTGGAGACCTATGTCCGGGAGGTCGAACCGACCGGCGTCGGCTTCATGGAGTGGGTCGAAAGCGACGCCTATGACCCCGAGGCCATGCGAAAAGACTTTCGCGCCAACTGGTGGGGCACCCTGCTGACCGAGAAGCTGCTGCGGCGCGAGTAGGGCTCAGCCCCAGGGACCGGTCGGGGTGCGTGACGGCGGCTCGTCGCGCTCGCGCGTCTCGGCCTTCTTCTCGCTGGACCAGCCCCGGAACCAGCGGCGGTAGCCGTCGGCGTCACGAAGGGCGAAGACCCAGATAACCAGCGTCGCCAGAAGCCCGACCAGTGCCGCGATCTGCGTGCCGTCGAGCGTGGTTCCGAACAGGGTCATACCTGCCTCTCCGGCTCGCGTGCGGGCTCAGTCGCAGTCTTGGGCAGGGGCGCATGGGCGAAGGGGTCGGCGGCCTGTTCAGTGGCCGTAGGAGGCTCGCCCCAGGCGGTGTCCTGTTCCTTGCGCTGTTCATACGGGCGGGACGGCGTCTGACGCGTAGCGACGGCGACGATGGCCACGCCCAGCGCCAGAAGGCTCAGCACGATCAGGGTCGGGGTCATGGGATCGCTCCTGTGCTCTGGCGGAACCTAGACCGAAACAGCGCGCACGTCGCCGGGGCGGTTCCCGCCGCGACGATTGGCCCCCTCGCAGGCTCAGGCGTCGCCGCGCGGGTCGATCAGCCGGTGGGCGTGCAGGATGAAGTAGCGCATGTGGGCGTTGTCCACTGTCGCCTGGGCCCGCGCCTTCCACGCCGCCTTGGCCTCGGCGTAGTTGCCGAAGGCGCCGACGAACTCGACCTTGGACAGGTCGCGGAAGACCGGCTGGTCGAGGTGGCGCAGCTCGCCCCCGATCACGAGGTGCAGAAGCTGGGGGTCGGCGGTGTTGGGGGCATCGGTCATGGAAGAGCGTCCGGGGAGGGGGCGTTTACTCGCGCAGCGGGATAGGCGCAGTGCGCCGGATGATCAACGGGTGGAGCGCCGGGGCCGAGCAGACCAGGCTGGCCTGTCGCGGATCGGGCTGGTTGAACCGCCAGGAGCGGCCGTGGTGGTCGGACACCCTGGCCCCGGCCTCGGCGGCGATCAGGGCCCCGGCGCAGACGTCCCAGTCCCATTTGGGCGTGAGCGCGATGGCGGCGTCGAAGGCTCCGGAGGCCACCAGCGCCATGCGATAGGCGAGGGCGTTTCTCTTCTCGTAGCGCATCGTCGGCCACGGCTCGGGCCAGTGCGGGCCCTCCATCAGTCGGGCGTCGGCGAGGACCGCGGCGTCGTCCAAGGTCGTCTCGTCGGAGGCAGCGATCGGCTTGCCGTTCAGGCGGGCACCCCCGCTGGTCGTTGCTTCATAGGTCTCGCCCGTCGCGGGCACATGGATCACGGCGGCGACGGGCTGGCCGTCCTCGACGACGGCGATGGGCACGCACCACCACGGGCGGGCCTTCATGAAGGCGACGGTGCCGTCGATGGGATCGACGACGAAGATGCGCCGCCGCGACAGGCGGTCCGGGCTGTCCGCCGTCTCCTCTGACAGCCAGCCATAGTCGGGTCGGGCAGTCAGAAGGCGGTCCTTCAGCATGGCGTCGACGGCGAGGTCTGCGTTCGTGACCGGCGATCCGCCGGGCTTGGCGGTGATCTTGAGCCCGCGCGCCCGTTCCGCCTCGGCCAGCGCCCCAGCCGCGAGCGCCGCCTCCCGGATCAGGGCCAGGTCGGCGTCCAGATCGCTCATTTGCCCGCGATGGCAACGCCGTCGATCAGCAGGGATGGGCTGTTGGCCGAGCCCCGGAATTCCAGGTCCGACCCGGGGACCAGCCGCAGCATCATCTCCGCCAGCTTGCCGGCGACGGTGATCTCGCTGACCGGATAGGCGATCTCGCCGTTCTCGAACCAGAAGCCGTGCACCCCCGCCGACCAGTCGCCGGTGTTGGGATTGAGCGACGGTCCGAACATGCCGGTGACGACCAATCCGCTCCCAGCGTCAGCCATCAGCCCGGCCTGATCCTTATCGCCCGGCGTCAGGTGCAGGTTGTGGGTCGAGACGCCGGGCGGCCCGGCGGAGCCCCGCGAGGCATGGCCGGTGGTCTTCAGGCCCAGCTGGGCGGCGGCCGCACGGTTCAGCAGCCAGGTCTGTAGCACACCGTCCTCGACGATGGCGATCTCTTCGACCGGCGAGCCTTCGTCGTCGAAGGGGGTGGAGCCCAGGCCGCGCACGCGGAACGGGTCGTCGATGACGCTGACGCCCCTGGCCAGCACCTGCTGGCCCATTCGCCCCATCAGAAAGGACGTACCGCGCGCCACCGACGGTCCGGCGATGGCACCGATCAGGGGCGACAGCACCTGGGTGGCGATCCTGCGATCGAAGATCACGGGGGCGGTGGTGGAGGCGATCTTCCGCGGTCCCAAACGGGCCGCGGCCCTGCGTCCGGCCTCGGCGCCGATGGCCTCGGGCGAAGGCAGGTCGGACAGGTGGCGCGTGGTGCGGCCCTCTCCGCCGCGCTCCATGGCCCCGTCGCGCTCGGCGATGACGCTGGCGTGCAGCGAGAAGCCGGTGGCCTCGTAGCGGCCGTCGAAGCCCTCCGACGTGACCAGCCGCCAGCGCGAGGAGGAATAGCCGGCGCCCGCGCCCTCGGACCGGGCAACCTCGGGCGTGGCCAGCGCCACGGCCTCGGCCTCGCGGGACACAGCTTCCAGCTCGGCGGCGGATTGTTCGCTGGGATCGAACAGGTCGAGCTCCCGGAACGGCCCCTGCGCCAGCTGATCGCGCGGCGTGATGTCGTTGTAGGGATCTTCCGGGGCCAGCCGCGCCATGGCGACGGCGCGTTCGACCAGGCGAGCGCGGGCGGCTTCCGACAGGTCGGACGCCGAAACCGTCGCCTGACGCCGTCCGACGAAGACCCGCAGTCCGAGGTCGCGGCTCTCCTCGCGCTCGACGTCCTCCAGCGCGCCGTTGCGAACGCCAACCGAAAGGGATGCGCGCTCCGATGATACGGCTTCTGCGGCGTCGGCTCCGGCTTTCAGGGCGTCTCGGACAAGATCGTGCAGAAGGTCGGCGGGCGCGGGACTGTCGGACATGGGGCCGCATATGGCCGACGCGCGCCTGTGCCGCAATCGCCGTGGGCTTCCCAGCGACGCCGGGCGGCTCTACCACCCGACCATGGCTTACAAAGACCTTCGCGAGTTCATCACGGTGCTGGAGGCGCAGGGCGAGCTGGTCCGCGTGACGGAGCCCGTCTCGACCGTGCTGGAGATGACCGAGATCCAGACGCGGCTGTTGCGGAATGGCGGGCCGGCCGTCCTGTTCGAAAAGCCCGTCATGCCCGACGGGTCCATCAGCCCCATCCCGGCGCTGGCCAATCTGTTCGGCACGGTCAAGCGCGTGGCCATGGGCGTGACGCTGGAGAAGAAGCAGCGGACCACGGCGGCGGAGCTGCGCGAGGTCGGCGAACTGCTGGCCTTCCTCAAGAACCCGACGCCGCCGCGCGGCTTCGGCGAGGCGATGGAGTTGTTGCCGCTGGCCCAGACCGTCATGGCCATGCGGCCCAAGACGGTGAAGTCCGCGCCGGTGCAGGAGGTGGTGCTGAAGGGCGACCAGATCGACCTGACGTCATTGCCCATCCAAACCTGCTGGCCCGGAGAGCCCGCGCCGCTCATCACCTGGGGCCTGGTGGTTACCAAGGGGCCGAGCGAGGACCGCGAAGACGACTTTAACCTCGGCATCTATCGCATGCAGGTGCTGGGCAAAGACCGGGCGATCATGCGCTGGCTGGCCCACCGCGGCGGGGCCCAGCACTATGCCCGCCACAAGAAAAAGAAGACCGGGCCGCTGCCCTGCGCCGTCGTGCTTGGGGCCGATCCGGGGACCATCCTGGCGGCTGTGACGCCGGTGCCCGACACCCTGTCGGAGTATCAGTTCGCAGGCCTGATGCGGGGCCAGAAGGCCGAGCTGGTCCCCTGCAAGACCGTGCCGCTGATGGTGCCGGCGCGCGCCGAGATCGTACTGGAGGGCCACGTCCTGCTGGACGAACACGCGCCCGAGGGCCCCTACGGCGACCACACCGGCTACTACAACTCGGTCGAGACCTTCCCGGTCTTCCAGGTCAGCGCCATCACCATGCGCCGCGACCCCGTCTATCTGACCACCTTCACCGGCCGCCCGCCGGACGAGCCTAGCGTGCTGGGCGAGGCGCTGAATGAGGTCTTCATTCCGCTGTTGCGCGCCCAGTTTCCGGAGATCGTCGACTTCTGGCTGCCGCCCGAGGGATGCAGCTACCGCATCGCGGTGGTGTCGATGAAGAAGGCCTATCCCGGCCACGCCAAGCGGGTGATGCTGGGCGTCTGGAGCTTCCTGCGCCAGTTCATGTACACCAAGTGGGTCATCGTCGTGGACGACGACATCGACGCCCGCGACTGGAAGGACGTCATGTGGGCCATCTCGACCAAGATGGACCCTGCCCGCGACATCACCGTCATCGATAACACCCCGATCGACTACCTGGACTTCGCGTCCCCCGAGAGCGGCCTGGGTTCCAAGATCGGCCTGGACGCCACGGACAAATGGCCGCCGGAGACGAAGCGCGAATGGGGCGAGGTCATCCGCATGGACAAGGCCGTGGTCGAGCGGGTGTCGGAGATGTGGGGTCGGCTGGGATTGCCGGGCGATGGGGCCCCCATCTGGAGGTGAGCGAGGAGACCCCGCGGGCATTGTGACGCAAAAAAGATTTTTCGTGACCGATTGGTAATGTCGAAGTATCGTTTTGGGCCACCTCCCCGGGAGTTCACCATGAAGTCTGTAGCCGTAGCTGTCCTTTCGCTTGCCTTGGCCACCCCTGTTTTCACAGTGCCTGTGCCGGCGGATGCGCAGGTGATGGTGGGCCGCGGTGCCGCACGAGGTGCCGCCCCCCGCCGTCCAGCGCTGACCCCGCGCGAAGAAAACCGGCTGATTGAGGCCGAGGATGCCGTCTGGGAACTGGAAGATCAGATCGCCGAAATCGAAGCGGCCGAGTCTCCAACCCCCGAGCAGCAGGCCCAGTTGCCTGAGCTGCGGGAGCGGCTGGAGCGCGAGACGGCTGTCGTCGAACGCCTGACGGCCAAGCGCGACCGCCGGAGCTGAACCGGAACTCTGCGGGCCTTTCTTGAGAGACCCGCAGAGCCCTCAGGACGCAGAGTCCTCAGCGCACCGCAGACCACGACGGCACGAAGTCCGACACCGATACGCGCTTGATGCCAAGGGTCAGGCCGGGCCGGCCGAAGACGCCCTGCCGATGCCGCCCCTGGCCAGGAAGAGCATCAATGCGGCGAGCGTCGCCCCGAGCCCAAGCATGGTCGACACGGTCGACAGTGACCAGCCTGCCTGGAACAGGAAGCCGGCGATGACGGGTGCTAATGCTGCGCCGCCTCTGCCCACACCAATCACGAAACCCGTGGCTGTAGCGCGGAGTTCGGTCGGGAAGGACTGGGCGACGATCGCATAGAGGCCCACGATCGGTGCGTTGGTAAAGAAGCCCGCCACAGCGGCCGCGATAGAGATCTGGTTCAGTGTTTCCCAGCCGAGCCCGAAGCCGATAACGGCAACGGTCGAGGCCAGCATGGCCGCGATGGTCAAAGCCGTCACCCGCGCCTTGAGCGTCAGCAGTCCCAGGGTCAGGGCCCCGAGCGCCCCGCCGATGCTGGCCCAGACCAAGACACCCGCCGCGGTCGGGGCTGCGAAACCCATGTCCACCACGATCTTCGGGATCCATTTGATGATGTAGTAGAAGGTGATGATGTGGGCGAAGTAGGACGCCGCCAGCAGCACAGCCAGCATCGCGAACTGTGGCGAGAACAGTAGCGGCAACCCGGCCTTGGGCTTGATGACGGGGGCTTCTGGCAGGGCCTCGATGGCGGCATGACCCATGCGCTTAAGGGTCTTGTTGATCCGCTCCAGCGCGCCGGGACCCCGCTTGTGCATCTCGAAGGCGATCGACTCCGGGGCGAGCCAGAGAACCAGCGGAATGAAGGCCGCCGTGGCAAGCCCGCCCAGAATGAAGACGGCGGGCCATTCGTAGACCTTCAGCAGTTCGCCTGAAACGAGGCCGCCTAGCACCGAGCCGAACGGGAGGCCCGCCGACATCAAGACGACGCAGAGCGCACGCCGTTTGGCGTTCGCGGCTTCCGCCACGGCGGCATTGATCGAGGCCAGCATGCCGCCGATGCCCAAGCCAGTAATGACGCGATAGATGCAGAGCGTGGTGATGTCGGTCGCGGTGGCAGCCGCAAACATGCCGCCTGACATGACGACGAGGCAGCCGAGGATTGTCTTTCGCCGCCCGATGGCGTCAGCGACGTTACCGAGCAGCAGCGAGCCGAAGGCCATGCCCACCAGCTCCATCGACAGAACGATTCCGAGCGCTGCGCGGTCGATGCCCCAATCGGCCACAATACCGGGCGACGCATAGCTGATGGACAGCACGTCGAAGCCGTCCAGAGCGTTGAGACCGATCATCAGAATGACCACGGTCCACTGGAAGCGCGACATGCGCGCCTGATCGACAAGTGCGCGGGGGTCAGTCATCACCGAAAACTCTCCCTGTGCGGCCACTGGCGGGACGCTTATGGACGCATACCAGATGCGTGGATGGCGTCATGCACATCGCTGACGACGGGTCGCTTGGAAAACGCGATACCATCAGTCGCTGAACACGACGGTCTTGGAGCCGTTCAGCAGCACCCGGTCCTGAAGATGGAAGGCGACCGCCTTGGCCAGCACGCGGCGCTCGATGTCGCGACCCTTGCGGACCAGATCGTCGGGCCGGTCTGCGTGGGTGATCGTCTCGACGTCCTGAGCGATGATCGGGCCTTCATCCAGGTCGGAGGTGACGTAGTGGGCGGTCGCGCCGATCATCTTCACGCCTCGCTTGTGCGCCTGATGATACGGCTTGGCACCTTTGAAGCCCGGCAGGAAGCTGTGGTGGATGTTGATGCAGCGGCCCGACAGATACCCCGCCATGTCGTCGGACAGCACCTGCATGTAGCGGGCGAGCACGACCAGTTCGGCACCCGTCTCCTCGACGATGCGCTTGATGGCGGCTTCCTGCTGCGGCTTGGTGTCGGGCGTGATCGGCAGGTGGTGGAAGGGGATATCGCCGATGAGCGAGATCTTCAGCACCTCGCGCGGGTGATTGGAGACGATGCCGACCACCTCCATCGGCAGCTCGCCTGTGCGCTCGCGATACAGCAGGTCGCCCAGGCAGTGGTCGAACTTCGACACCAGCATCAGCACGCGGCGCTTCTCGGCCGTGTTGCGCAGCGTCCAGGTCATGAGGTGGGCCAAGGCGATGGGGGCGAAGGCCTGGCGCAAGGTCTCGACGTCGGGTGCGTCCGGTGCCAGTTCGAACAGCACCCGCATGAAGAAGCGTCCCTCGTCGCGGTCGTCGAACTGGCCCGCTTCCAGGATGTTGGCACCGTGCTCGAACAGGAAGCCAGCGACCTTGGCGACCAGGCCCGGCTGGTCGTCGCAGGACAGGGTCAGGACGCAGATCTCGGACATGCGGGGCGCGGTCTCCGAAAGGGATCAGGCGGCGTGGGCGACGCGGAAATCGCTGACCCACTGGGCGGTCTTGGCGATCCCACCAAAGGGATAGAAGTGCAGGCTAAGGGGACCATGGCGCTCCAGGTCCAACTGTCCGGCCAGGTCGTGGACCAGGCGGTCGGGCCCGGCTGATCCGATCAGGTTGGTGATCGACAGGCCATAGCGGCTCATGACCCTGGCCGACGTGCCGACACCACAGCGGGCGGCGAACCGCATCAGGGTCTTGATCCCGGCCGGACCCGGCACGCCGATGCGGATCAGGGCGTCCACGCCGTGGTCACGGACCTTGCCGACCCAATGGACGATGGCGTCGGGGTCGAACCCGAACTGGGTCAGGATGGTCATGGAGATGCCGAGCTCGGCAAGCGCGTCACGCTTGTCAAACATGGCCCCCCAAAGGGCGGGCTCGCCGATATCGGGGTGGCCCTCCGGATAGCCGGAGACGCCGACGCTCTCCAGACCCAGGTCGGCCAGCATTCCGGACCGGATCAGCGAGAGGGCGTCGAAGTACGGACCGAGCGGCTCAGGCGGATCGCCCGCCACGACGAAGAGGCGCCGGATCGCGGCCTGGGCGGCGAGCTGTTCCAGAAACGTCCGCAGTTCAGACTCCGACGCGATGCGCCTTGCCGAGAGGTGCGGGGCCGGGTCGAAGCCCAGCGAGTGGACGCGAACGGCTGCGTGCAGGCGCTGCTCGAAGGTCTCGCCGGGCAGGAAGGCGATGGCGATGCGCGTACCCTGGGGAATGACACCAGCCGCCTCTTCCAGCGCCGGAACGTCCTTGGCCGTCATCTCGAGCGAGAACGACTGGAGGAGCGCAGCGAGGCGCGGGCCGGTGGTGGTGTCTGGTCCGGTGACGTCCAGCATTGGGCCTCCCGTCGGCCGCCCTGCGACGACCCCTGCGACAGCCTCTAGCGGGCGTCTGTTTATTCGTATAGATGAAGAGTTCAGGTATGTGAAGCAAAAGAGCGACGGGAGGAGAGATGTCTGGATCGTCGGCCGCGCCGCTTCTGCTTCTGCCCGGCCTGCTGTGTGACGCGCGCACCTGGCCGTCGGAAACCCTGTCCCTGACGCGGCCGGCGATCGCCCCGATGGGCTATGGGGACGCCGACACCTTGACCGACATGGCCGAGCGAGCGCTGGAAGGCGCGCCGGAGCGCGTGTCGCTGCTGGGTCATTCCATGGGCGCGCGGGTTGCACTGGAGATCGTGCGGCGGCATCCGCATCGCGTGGAGCGCCTGGCGCTGGTGTCGACTGGAGTGCACTTGACCCGGCCTGGCGAGGCGAACGCGCGCCATGCCTTGCTGGACATCGGTCTCGCCCAGGGCGCGGAGGCTTTGGTCGACCGCTGGCTGCCGCCGATGGTGGCTGCGCATCGTCGCTCTGACGAGGCGCTGATCCTGTCGCTGAGGACCATGTGCGTTCAGGCGGGCGTCGAGACCTTCGCGCACCAGATCAAGGCCCTGCTCCATCGGCCTGAGGTGGAGCGGCTGCTGCCCACAATCGGCTGTCCGACGCTCGTGCTGGTCGGGTCCGAGGACCAGTGGAGCCCGCCGGACCAGCACCGGGCTATCGCCGCGGCCATCCCGGGCGCGACATTGAAGATCATCGAAGGCGCGGGCCACATGCTGCCCGCCGAGGCACCCGCCGGCTTCGTCGCCGCTATGGCCGAGTGGTTGGCGGCCGAGCCCGCCTCGCTTCCCGTCCGACACGTCGCCTGAACAAGAAACTCAAGGAGGAGACCCCATGACCCAGAGCCTGCAGGACGTCCTGAACGGCGTCAGCAACATCCCCGACTTCCTGCGCAATCAGCAGGCGGGACCCAACGCCTATCCGGGCGTGCCGGCCGAATACAGCAACTGGCGCGACGAGCAGATCGCCTGGCAGCAGACCTGCGTCCTGTTCAACCAGAGCTACCACATGGTGGACCTGCTGGTGGAAGGCCCCGATGCCTTCGCCATGCTGAACAGCCTGGGCATCAACAGCTTCAAGGGCTTCGTGCCCGACCGCGCCAAGCAGTTCGTGCCGGTCAGCCATGACGGCTACGTCATCGGCGACGTGATCCTGTTCTATCTGGCCGAGAACACCTTCAACATGGTGGGCCGCGCCCCGACCATCGAATGGGTCGAGTACCACGCCGCGACCGGCGGCTGGGACGTGCGCGTCGCCCGCGACGAGCGCACCGCCGTGCGCCCCGATCCCCAGAACCGCAAGTCGTACCGGTACCAGATCCAGGGTCCGAACGCGATGAAGCTGATGGAGAAGGCGCTAGGTCACACTCCGCCGGAACTGAAGTTCTTCCACATGACGACCCTGACCATCGCCGGCCGTCAGGTGCGGGCGCTGCGCCACGGCATGGCGGGTCAGCCGGGCTTCGAGCTGTTTGGACCGTGGGAAGAGCGTGAAGAGGTCCATGGTGCCCTGGTGGCCGCCGGGGCTGACTTCGGCCTGAAGCTGGTGGGTGGCCGGACCTATTCGTCCAACACCCTGGAGTCAGGCTGGATCCCGTCGCCGCTGCCGGCCGTCTACACCGGCGAAGCCATGCGGCCCTACCGCGAGTGGCTGCCGGCCACGAGCTATGAGGGCAAGGCGTCCCTGGGCGGCAGCTTCTACTCGGAGAACATCGAGGATTACTACCTGACGCCGTGGGACCTGGGGTACGGCCCCTTCGTCAAGTTCGACCACGACTTCATCGGCAAGGAGGCGCTGGAGAAGAAGCAGGCCGGGCCGCACCGCCAGAAGGTCACCCTCGCGCTCGACAGCGAGGACCTGGTGCGGATCATGAGCTCCTACTTCCAGAAAGGCGACCGGGCGAAGTTCTTCGAGTTCCCCTCGGCGGTCTACACCATGCACCAGTTCGATCGGGTGCTGGGCGCGGGCGGCAAGGACGTCGGCCTGTCGACGTGGGTCGGCTACAGCGCCAACGAGGGCCGCGGCTTGACGCTGGCCATGCTGGACGCCGAGCACGCCAAGCCGGGCACGCAGGTCACTCTGCTGTGGGGCGAGGAGAACGGTGGGTCGAGGAAGCCGACGGTCGAGCGCCACGTCCAGGCCGAGATCCGCGCGACGGTCAGCCCCGTGCCCTATTCGGAAGTGGCGCGGGACGCCTATGCCGACAGCTGGCGCAACCGCAAGGTCGCCTGATCGCGCCGGGCCGGCGGCTCAGGCCGCCGGCTTCCGCTCTGCGTCGTCGGGATGTTCCAGCAGGTCGACAGCGTTCTTCAACGCCTCGATCGCCTGGGCTTCGAACGCCGGCGTGACGCGGGGCAGGGGCACGGCGATGCTGATGGCCCCCGACGCTCGACCGCCCGCCATGACGACCCGAGCGATGCCCTGGATGCCCGCCGTGTGCTCCTCGCGCGTGCGGGCCCAGCCGTTCCTTCGTATGGTCTCGATCTCCTGCCGCAGCTCGGCCTCGGTCGTCAGGGTGTGGCGTGTGAAAGCCTCGCGCTGCGAGGTGGCCAGATACTCCGCCAGTTCGTCCTCGGAATAGGTCGCCAGAATCGCCTTGCCGGCGGCGAAAGCGTGCATCGGCGCGCGGCGTCCGACTTCCAGTGAATAGCGCAAGGCTTGGGTGCCGATCTCGCTGACGGCGGCCTCGACCTCATGGCCCTTGGGCACGAAGAAGCCAACGGTCTCGTTTAGACGCAGGCGCAGCGATCGGATGATGGGTCCCGCACGAGCGATGACATCATCCGCCGAACGTCCGGGCTGAAGTCGCGCGAGGCCCGCGCCGGGGCCATAGCGGCGCCCCAGCTTCTCGACATAGCCGCGCTCCGCCAGGGTCGTCAGCAGGTAGGACAGGCTACTCACCGGGATGACGAGGGCGGTGGCGATCTCGTGCGCCGCCAGCGGCCGACCCTGAGCAACCAGCAACTCGAGGATGTCGAGCGTCCGCATGGCGGATTTGACGGTCGATGTGGGCGCGGCGTCGGTCATGGCGTCAGGCCTCCCATGCGGCGTCTGCGGCGGACTGGCAAGGGGACTGGGCGGTCATGGGTCAGGTCGAGGACTGAAAGCTCAGCGCCCCTCTCCGTTCCGAGAACAGCCATCGACCGTCGAAGCGCACGAAGCGATCGTAGTACCGGCCAACTAGTGGTGGGGCGTCCGCGCCAGTGAACAGCAGCATCGCGCTGGTCGCTGAGGCCGTATCGGGACCCTCCACAGTCACGACGATGTTCGCGCAAACGTGCTGGGTCGTTCGGGGCGGTCGGGCCCTGAAGGCGGCCAGCAGAGCCTCGCGCCCGACGATGGGCTGGTCCGGCGCGGTCGGTCGGGTCATCAGACCGTCGGGGGCGTACAGCGCGACGACCTCCTCCCAGCGGGACTGATCGTTGTGCGTCGCATAAAGATTGATCAGGCGGGCGCAGGCCCATTCGATCTGGAAGCGTTCGGCATCGGTCAATGGGACCCCCGAAACGATGTGGCCCGGGACGGCGAACCGCCCCGGGCCCTGGGCATCAGAAGCGATAGCCGATGGTGAATCCGTAGGTCCGCGGCGGCAGGTAGGTCACCCCGATCAGACGGCCGGTCGAGACCGCAAAGGTCGAGGCCCGCACTTCCTCGTCGCCGATGTTCTTGGCCCAGAGCTGGGCCGTGACCGAGCCATCGCCGCTCTCATAGACGAGAGAGGCGTCGACCATGGTGTAGGCCTCCGAGCTTTCGATATCGCGCTCGAACTCCGAGAAGAAAGTCTGGCTCTTGTAGGAGACGTCCCCCATCAGGGTCAGCATGCCGTCCATCGGCATGACGAACGGCAGGTCGACCTCGCCGTGCAGGTTCCAGGCCCATTCCGGCGTGTTGCGGACGCGGTTGCCCGCGAGCTGCAGATTGCCACCGCCCGGCGCGCCAAAGGCGGTCGGATCGGGGTTGGTGATCGGATTGTAGGGCGTGCCGCCGGCGACGTTGCGCGGATCCAGGGGATCGACGGTGATGTAGTCGTCGAAGGCCGCGTCGGTCCAGGACAGGCCGCCGGACAGGCGGACCGTGTCGGTCGGGGCAGCGAAGAAGTCAGCTTCGAAGCCATTGGCCGAGGTTCGCGCGGCGTTCTGGAAGATGGTGGTGAAGCCCGCCGGGCCGCCCGTGATGGTCTTGTTCAGCTGCAGGCCGTCCAGCTCGTAGGCGTAGGCCGCCATGTTGAGCGTCAGGCGGTTGTCCATCAGAGTGGCTTTCACGCCGATCTCGTGGTTGGAGATTTCCTCGGGGTCCACGATGGTGCGCGACGCATAGGCGTTCTCGCCCGAGCCGGCTTTGAAGCCTTCCGAGTAGGTGTAGTAGAGCAGCAGGTCGGGGTTGACCTCCCACTGGATGCCGATCTCGGGCGTGAAGTCCTCGAAGGTGCGCTCGGTCAGGGTCGCGCCGCGCGGTGTGTAAAGCGTCGGCAGGGCCTGGTTCGGCGCGGTCGGCGAATAGCGGATGATGTAGCCCGCGTTGTCGGTCGTCACCGTTTCGTGGCTGTAGCGGCCACCGATCTTGATGCTGAAGCCCTGGAGCTGTTCCGACAGCATGCCAAGGTCAAAGGTCGCCTGACCAAACAGGGCAGTCGCCTCAGTCTGAAGGTCAGAGCTGACGCAGACGCGCTTGGGCGTCTGGATGGCCGATCCGCCAGTCGTGTTGCCCGGTCCGTATCCGCAGAACTCATAGGCCGTGGCCAGCGGGACGTTGTCGCGGGCCAGTATGGTCGGGGTGCCGGGCAGGCCGGTGGCGCGGCCGAAACCGACGTTGTCGATCGGGTTCTGCTGCTCCTCGAAGTAGTAGCCGCCGAGCACCAGGTTCACGAAGTCGGTATCGTAGTTCAGCTGCAGCTCGGTGGAGAACTGCTCGCTGTCGATGCGGCGCTCCTGGACCGTCGAGTTGACCCCGTTGATCGTGAAGGCGCTCTGAACCGCCGACAAGTCCAGGTCCTGGAACAGGGAGGTTTCGAAGCTGCGGAAGTTGGTGATGTTCGTGAACGACAGATTCTCGTTGATGTTCGCCCGGAACGTCGAGGTGAGGGCGAACGACTCCGTGTCGGTGCCCGGCTGGACCTCGCTGGCCAGGTCGCGCGGGTCGGTCGCATAGCCGCCGACGCCGAGCGCCGGAAGACGGGCGATGCCGGGGAAGCTGGCGCGCAGGTAGTGGATGGCGCCGGAGCTGTCGTCCTGGCGGAAGTATTCGCCCGACAGCAGCAGGCTGACGTCCGGGGTAAAGTCGAAGTTCAGCTGGCCCCGGACCATGCGCCGGTTCAGGTCGTCGACATCAGCACCGGTGAAGGGGTTTTCGCCGAAGCCATCGCGGCCCTCGGTCTTGCCGGCGATGCGGAACTGGATGGTGTCCGTGACCGGGCCACCCACGGCGACCTCGGTGATCAGGGTGTTGTAGTTGCCGATCGTCAGACGGCCATAACCTTCGAACACGTCTGACGGCTTGGCGGTGATGACGTTGACCGAGCCGCCTACGGCGTTCCGGCCGTACAGCGTGCCCTGGGGTCCGCGCAGGACCTCGACCCGCTCCACGTCGAACAGGGAGGTCAGCTGGGCCTCGGCGCGGGCGACGTAGGCACCGTCAACGTGCAGGGCGACACCGGTCGACGAGCCGGTCGTGGAGGTGTTGGCGCCGACGCCGCGGATGAAGATCTTGGCCTGGTTGAAGTCATTGCCGAAGTTGACTGACGGCACGATGGTCTGCAGGTCCGACAGGTTGTTCACCTGGGCGTTATTCAGCCGCTCCTCGCCCAGCGCGGTCACAGCAATGGACACGTCCTGCAGCGACTGCTCGCGGCGAGACGCGGTGACGATGATGTCATCGACGGTGGCAGCCTCTTGTTGCTGAGCAGGGGCCCCGGTCTGGGCGTAGGCGCTGGTCGAGGCCAGCAGAACGGCGAGCGCGCCGAATGCGATCTTCATTGGTTTCCTCCCGGTGGTCGTTTTTCGTTGACGGTGGCCCAGCCTCTTCGGGCTGCTACTCGAACCCGCCGGACCTCCATGTCCGGACCCAGTCGCCTGCCTGACTTTTCTTATATGTGAAAAGTTCAGAGACGTGAAGTATACCAGCGTGCGGCCGCTGGCAAGCTACAGCCTTGCCGCAGCCCTATCTGCGCCTTCACGCAGGGCGGCGAGCTTCATCCAGGTCACGGCGGGATCGATTTTGCCGTAGCCAGCGAAGGTCCCGAAACCGCAGTCGGTGCTGGCGATCACGCGCTCCGGACCAACGATCCCGGCGAATCGCTCGATCCGCTGGGCGATCAACTCGGGGTGCTCCAGATAGTTGGAGCAGGTGTCGATCAGGCCAGGCGCCAGGATCTTGTCGTCGGGCAGGTTCGCGTCGCGCCAGACGATCCACTCGTGCTCGTGCCGGGGGTTGGCGGCCTCGAACAGGATTGTCGAGGGCCGGGCCTTCAGAATGATCGACAGGATCCGCTCCAGCGGGATGTCGTGGTCGTGGGGGCCTTCGTAGTTCCCCCAGCAGATGTGCATCCGCATCTGCTCAGGCGCGATGTTGGCGGTCGCGGCGTTCAGGGCCTCGACGTTGACCTCTATGGTCTTCAGGAAGCCCGCCTCGTCCATGTCCTGGTAGCCGGTGTGGCGCGACATCGCGAGGTCGGGACAGTCCAGCTGCAGCTCGAAGCCCGCGTCTGCAATCGCCTCGTATTCCGGCCGCATGGCGTCCGACAGGTCGGCCAGATAGGCCTCGTGGCTCGGATAGAAGGCGTTGGGCTGGAATGCCGTGATCAGGCCGGGCGAGGCGGCGTTCATGAAGGCGCGGACACCCTGGCCGTGCTGATCCAGCGCCGAGCGGAACCGCCGGATGTCGTCGTGCAGCGGCTGAAGGTTCACCAGCCTGACCTCGCCGATGCACGAGGCGCGGGTGAACTCCTGGGCGCCCATGATGCCGGCTAGCTTCTCGCGGAACTCCGGCAGGGGCGCGAGGTCGAGCGCGGGCTTCCTGGGGCTATGGCCGCCGAAGCCGGACAGGCGTTCGATGATGTAGGTCGAATAGCCGACCTTCCCGAGCTCGCCGTCGCTGATGACCGTGACGCCGGCCTCGACCTGCTTCTTCACTGCCTCGTCCACGGCTTGCTGGACCACGCGGTCGAAGGCCTCGGCGTCGTAGGGCTCGCCGTGGTCGCGGGCCAGCAGCAGCGGCGTCAGCTCGGGGCCGCGCGGCAGGCTGCCGACGTGGGTGGTGGCGATGCTCACAGCCATTCTTCGCTCCAGTACAGGCGCATGGGGTTGTCGATCAGGAGCTTGCGTTGAAGCTCCGGCGTCGGTGCGATGCGGGGAATCATGTCGACCAGGGCCCCGTCGTCGGGGATGCGGCTTTCCATGTTCGGATGAGGCCAGTCGGTGCCCCACAGGCAGCGGTCGGGATAGGCCTCTACCAACGGCCGGACGGCCTCGGCGAAGTCGTCCCAGGGTGGTGCTTCGGACAGGCGGTCGGGGCAGGTGGCCTTGAAGTGAGTATCCGGCCTGCTGTCGAGCAGGGCGCGGAAGGCGCGCATGTCGGGGCCGTCCGGTCCCAGGCTCACGTCCGGGCGGCCCATGTGATCGACGACGACCGGGACGGGCAGGGCGTCGAGGAAGGGGCGAAGCTCGTGCAGGATGTCGGCCTCGAAGTAGACGACGACATGCCACCCGGCGGGCAGCCGGCCAGCCACCTCCAGGAACCTGTCCTTCGGCGCGTCGTCGACCAGCCGCTTCAGGAAGTTGAATCGCACGCCCCGGATGCCGCCGTCGTGGAGCGCTTGAAGATCTTCGTCCGAGATCGCGGGATCGACCACGGCCACGCCGCGCGCCAGGCCGTTCGAGGCGGCGATGGCGTTCAGCGTGGCCGCATTGTCCGTTCCGTGGCAGCTGGCCTGGACGATGACGTTGCGGGTCAGGCCCAGATGGTCGCGCAGCGCGAACAGGGCGTCCGGTCCGGCATCCTGCGGGTGGTACTTGGCCTTGGGGCTGAAGGGAAAGCGGTCGGCGGGGCCGAAGACGTGGCAGTGGGCGTCCACCGCGCCGGGCGGCGGGCTGAACCTCGGGACCGAGGGTTCCAGCGTCCAGCTGCGGACCCGGCCTTGGGCGTCCGTGCTCATCCGAAGACCACTCCGTCCATGAGTTTGCGCGCCGTACGGAGCAGGGCGGCAGAGACGACCGCGCCCGCGTCGTCCGTCTCCAGGACGCAGGTCATCTCGCCGGTGGGATGCTCGACCGACAGGGTCTTGCGGCGGCCGTCGGGAACCTCGGCCACTTCGGCAGCCGGCGAGCCTTTCAACAGGCAGGCCGTCGCGACGCTGACCGCGCCCAGGACGCCGACGCTGGCATGCGCCCGCTTGGGGATGAAGCTGCGGACCGTGACCGCGCCGCCGTTCCGGGGCGGGGCGACCAGCATCATCTTCGGCACCGAAAGGTCGGCCACATCGCCGAGGTTCATCATCGGCCCGGCCTTGAGGCGGATGGCCTCGATCCTGGCCTTGACGGCGTCTGCGGCGTCCAGCGTCTCGCGGTCCTCGTAGCCCGTGGCCCCGACCGCGTCGGCGCGCATGACGATGCAGGGCATGCCGTTGTCGATCAGGGTGCAGGCCACGCCGTCGATGACATCGACCGCGTTTCCGGTGGGGAGCAGCGCGCCGCAAGACGATCCGGCAGTGTCGCGGAACTCCAGAGGTACAGGCGCGGCCGTTCCCGGCACGCCGTCGATCCTTGCCGAGCCCTCATAGGTGACGCGTCCCCCCGGCGTGGCCACCATGGCGACCGCCGTCTGGCCTGTGTTGACCATGAAGATGGAGACCGGCGTCTCGCTATCGTTTGCCTGGACCAGCCCGCGCTCGATGGCGAAGGGTCCGACGCCCGCCAGCATGTTCCCGCAGTTCTGGGCATCGGTGACGATGGCCTGATCCACGAAGACCTGAAGGAACAGATAGTCTACGTCAGCGCCTTCGCGAGCCGAGCGCGACACCATCGCGACCTTGGACGTCAGGGGGTCGGCGCCGCCCATGCCGTCGATCTGGCGCGGATCGGGCGAGCCCATGACGCGCAGCAGAAAGGCGTCGCGCGCGGCGGTGTCGGCGGGCAGGTCCTCGGCGAGAAAGAAGGCCCCCTTGGAGGTGCCGCCGCGCATCCACAGGCAGCGGACGCCCTCACTCATAGCGCAGGCCCATCGCCTCCAGCTTTCCGCGCATGTCGTAGATGTCGAGGCCGAGCTCGCCGGCCGCCAGCCGCTCGCGCTTGGACGCCTCATTGGCCTCCCGCGCCAGCCCTTTCTCCAGCACCGAGGCCGCGTCCGTGCGGCGGACCACGCAGACGCCGTCGTCGTCGGCCACGATGACGTCGCCGGCCTCGATCGCCGCCCCGGCGCAGACGATGGGCACATTCACGTCGCCCAGCGTCGCCTTGACCGTCCCCTGCGCGAACACGGCCTTCGACCAGACCGGAAAGCCCATCTCGGTCAGGTCGCGCACGTCGCGCACGCCCGCGTCGATCACCAGCCCCCGGCACCCCCGCGCCTGCGCCGACGTCGCCAGCAGATCGCCGAAGTAGCCGTCCGAACAGGGCGAGGTGGGCGCCAGCACCAGGATGTCGCCAGCTTGCAGTTGCTCGATGGCGACATGCAGCATCCAGTTGTCGCCGGGCGGGGCCGAGATGGTCACGGCCGATCCGGCGATCCGCGCGCCGGGATAGATGGGCCGCATGTGGGGGGCGAGCAGGCCGATGCGCCCTTGCGCCTCGTGCACCGTGGCGACGCCCAGCCGGGCGAGGCCGTCGATCACGGCGGCGTCCGCGCGCGCGACCTTGGTCACAACCCGACCCGCCATTGATGCCTCCCTTTCGCTCGCCCCGCTCATGGCGGGGGGGAGGGGCAGGGGGAATTCGCATTTGCGCCGGGCCGATAAGATTTTACGATAGGTCATGAGCGACCTGTCGCCGTTAGATCTGAACCTGCGCCACCTGCGTGCCCTGTCGGTGGTGATCGCTCGCGGCAGCATGAGCCGGGCGGCCGAGACCGTGGGCCTGTCGCAACCGGCGCTGACGCAGGGCTTGGCCAAGCTGGAGCGGGCGCTCGATGTGCGTCTGCTGACGCGCCAGCCGGACGGCGTGCGCCCGACCGAGGCCGGGCAGGTGCTGGCCGAGCGGGCTGACCGGGCCTTCCACCACATCGCCGAGGCCGCGCGTCAGGCAGGACGCAGCGGCTTCGCCCGGCCCGAACGGCTGGTGACGGCGACGCAGCTCAGGGCTTTCCTCGCCTTGGCGGACGCCGGTTCGTTCACGGCGGCGGCGCGGGCGACGGGATTGTCTCAGCCCGGCCTGCACGCGGCCGTGCGAGACCTGGAGCAGATCTGCGCCGTACCGATCGTGGAGCGTCAGGGACGCGGTGTCGTCCTGACCCGCGCGGGGCGAAGGTTGGCGCGCGGCGCGCGGCTGGCGCGGTCGGAGATCGCCTCGGCTTTGGCGGAGTTGCGGCCCGGCGCGGGCGGCGACCTCAATCGCATCACGGTCGGGGCCATGCCGCTGTCGCGCGCCGTGCTTCTGCCGCGCGCGGTGGCCGGGATGGTGGCCGAAGAGCCGGGTTTCGTGGTCGACATCGTCGACGGGGCCTGGCGCGAACTGGTCGAGCCCCTGCGCGACGGCGTCATCGACGTCATGGTCGGCGCCCTGCGCGACGAGGTCTCGGCCGATCTGGTGCAGAGGCCGCTGCTGGAAGACCGGTTGATGGTCGTGGGCCGAAAGGGCCACCCGCTGGCCGGGGTGGCGAGGCCCAGCCGGGAGGCGTTGGCGGCCTATCCCTGGGTGATCGGACGGCCGGGTTCGCCATTGCGGCTGCTCTGGCAGACCCTGTTCGCCGATGGTCCGACGCCCGCCGCGCCGGTGGAGTGCGGCTCGGTCACGGCGATCCGGGGCATCCTCCGCCAGAGCGATCTCCTGACCCTGCTGTCCCGCGACCAAGTGGCGCTGGAGATCGAGGCCGGCGTCCTCACACCCATCGGTCCGTCGCTTAGCCAGACCAGCCGGACCATCGGCCTGACCACGCGGGCGGACTGGCGGCCGACACCGACGCAGGCCCAGTTCCTTGCGCGGCTCGAACAGGCGGCAGCTTCCATTCAGGAAAATGAATAGCCTTCGACCCATAGTGATTTGCGGATCGTGTGCCTCGCCGCGATAGGTCCGCCCATGACGCAGCGCCTCGCCTTCATCGGCTTCGGGGAAGCGGCCTCGGCCTTCGCCGAGGGCTGGAGCGGCGTGTCCGCCCGCGCGTATGACCGGAAGACCGAGGCGGCCGGGACCCGTGCGGGCAAGTTGGCCGACTACGAGCGGTTCCGCGTCGCGGGATGTTCGACCCTCCTTCAGGCGTTGTCGGACGCGCCTCTGATCCTGTCGCTGGTGACGGCGGATCAGGCGCTCGCCGCCGCACGATCCGCCGCCGCAGTCATCACGCCGGGCGCGCTCTACTGCGACATGAACAGCGTCGCGCCCGAGACCAAGCGCGTCGCGGCCGAAGCCGTCGAGGATGCGGGCGGTCGCTATGTCGATGTCGCGGTCATGGCCCCGGTCCACCCCAAGCGTCGTGCAGTCCCTCTGCTGATCTCTGGTCCGCATGCGGCGGAGGCGGCGCATGGCCTGACCGCGCTGGGCTTCGTCAACATCCAGATGCTGGACGGACCCGTCGGCACGGCGGCGGCGGTGAAGATGATCCGCTCGGTGATGGTCAAGGGGATGGAGGCCCTGTCGGCCGAATGCATTCTGGCCGCCGACCGGGCGGGCGTGACCGACGCGGTGATCGCCTCGCTGGACGCCAGTTCGCCGGGCGCCGATTGGCGCGGACGTTTCGACTACAACCTCGACCGCATCCTGATCCACGGCGTGCGCCGCGCCGCCGAGATGGAGGAATCCGCGAAGACTCTGGAAGGGCTCGGCGTCGAACCCCGCATGACGCGCGGTACGATCGCGATTCAGCGCGACCTCGGCGCGCGCGGCCTCGGCTCGCCGGACGGCCTAGAGGCCAAGCTGGAGCTGCTCGCTGGCGCGCCGGCTCAGGAGGCCGCTGCATGAGCCTGATCATCGACTGCCATGGCCACTACACCACCGCCCCGCCCCAGCACGACGCCTGGCGCGACGCCCAGAAGGCCGCGTTCAAGGCCGGCGAGGCCCCGCCGCCCTATCCCGAAATCACCGACGACGAGATCCGCGAGACGATCGAGGTCAACCAGCTGCGACTGCTGAAGGAGCGCGGCGCGGACATGACGATCTTCAGCCCGCGGGCCTCGACCATGGCCCACCACGTCGGCGACGAGGCGGTGTCGACCGTCTGGGCGCGGGCGTCCAACGACCTGATCGCGCGGGTCTGCGGCCTGTATCCCGAGACCTTCGCCGGGGTCTGCATGCTGCCGCAGAGCCCCAAGGCCGACCTGACCGGCTCCATCGCCGAGCTGCGCCGCTGCGTCGAGGAACTGGGCTTCATCGGCTGCAACCTGAACCCCGATCCTGGCGGCGGCCACTTCACCGCCCCGCCCCTGACGGACCGGTTCTGGTATCCCTTCTACGAGGCGATGGTGGAGCTGGACGTCCCGGCCATGATCCACGTCTCGGGGTCCTGCAATCCGGGCCTGCACGCGACCGGCGCCTTCTACATCGCCGCCGACACCATCGCCTTCATGCAGCTGATCCAGGGCGACCTGTTCCGGGATTTCCCGACGCTGAGGCTCATCATCCCGCACGGGGGAGGGGCCGTGCCCTATCACTGGGGGCGGTATCGCGGGCTGGCGGACATGCTGAAGCAGCCGCCGCTGGATCAACACCTGATGGACAACGTCTTCTTCGACACCTGCGTCTATCACCAGCCGGGCATCGACCTGCTGACCACCGTCATCGAGACACCCAACATCCTGTTCGGATCGGAGATGGTCGGGGCCGTGCGCGGTATCGATCCGCAGACCGGGCACTACTTCGACGACACCAAGCGCTACATCGACAACGCGCCCATCACGGCCGAGCAGCGCCACGCCATCTTCGAGGGCAACGCCCGGCGCGTCTTCCCCCGCCTCGACGCCAAGCTGAAGGAGAGAGGGCTATGACCACGCCCCGCGACATCCACGCCTATCTGGCGGAGTTCGAGGACATCCCCGGCACCCGTGTCTTCACCGCCGCGCGCGCGCGTCAGGGCTATCACCTGAACCAGTTCGCCATGAGCCTGATGAAGGCCGAGAACCGCGAGGCCTTCAAGGCCGACGAGCGGGCCTATCTGGACCGCTGGCCCATGACGGAAGAGCAGAAGCAAGCGGTTCTGGACCGCGACTTCAACCGCTGTTTGGAGCTGGGCGGCAACATCTACTTCCTGGCCAAGCTGTTTTCGACCGACGGCAAGAGCTTCGCCCAGGCCGTCTCGACCATGACCGACATGAGCTTCGAGGACTACACCGCCATGATGATCGCCGGGGGCCGGTCGCCCGTGGGCGTCCGCTCGATCAAGGAGAAATACTGATGGCCCGCATCACCGCAGGCGTGGCCTGCAGCCACATCCCGGCGCTGGGCGTCGCGGTCGACTTCGACAAGACCGAGGAAGCCTACTGGAAGCCTGCCTTCGCCGGCTTCGACTGGACCCGCGCGTGGGAAAAGGCCGAGAAGCCCGACGTCGTCATCCTGGTCTACAACGACCATGCGACGGCGTTTGACATGAAGTTCATCCCGACCTTCGCCATCGGTTGCGCGGAGACTTTCACGCCTGCCGACGAGGGCTGGGGCCCGCGCCAGGTGCCGGTCGTGGAGGGCCATCCGGATCTGGCCTGGCACATCGCCCAGAGCTGCATCCTGGACGAGTTCGACATGACCATCATCAACGAGATGGAGGTCGACCACGGCCTGACCGTCCCGCTGTCGATGATGTTCGGCAAGGTCGACAAGTGGCCGTGCAAGGTCATCCCCGTGGCCGTCAACGTCGTCACCTATCCGCCGCCCTCGGGTAATCGCTGTTGGGCGCTAGGCGAGGCCATCCGCCGGGCCGTCGAGAGCTATCCGGAAGACCTGAACGTCCAGGTCTGGGGCACGGGCGGCATGAGCCACCAGCTGCAGGGACCGCGCGCCGGTCTGATCAACAAGGAGTGGGACAACCGCTTCCTGGATCAGCTGTCGGGCTCGACCGATGCGCTGCGTCACATCCCGCACATCGAGTATCTGCGCGAGACGGGGTCCGAGGGTATCGAGATGGTCATGTGGCTGATCATGCGCGGAGCGATGGGCAAGACGACCGAACAACTGCACCGCCACTATCATGTGCCGGCGTCGAACACCGCCGTAGGCCACATCGTGCTGCGGCCGGTCGATGAGGCCACAGCCGCAAACGACGTCGGAGCCGCCGCATGAAGATCGCGCTCGCCGGCGCCGGGGCCTTCGGCGAAAAGCATCTGGACGCGCTCGCCCGCATCGAGGGCGTCGAGGTCGTAAGCCTTATCGGCCGCGCGCTGGAGGCCACGCAGAAGGTCGCCGACAAATACGGCATCGCCCACGTCACGACCGAACTGGACGAGGCCCTGGCCAAGCCCGAGATCGACGCCGTCATCCTGGCCACCCCGACGCAGCTGCATGCGTCCCAGGCCATCGCCTGCATGAACGCGGGTAAGCATGTGCAGGTCGAGATCCCGCTGGCCGACAGCCTGGCCGACGCCGAGGCCGTGAACGACAAGCAGCGCGAGACCGGCCTCGTCGCCATGGTCGGCCACACTCGCCGCTTCAATCCCAGCCATCAGTACATCCACAACCGCATCCGATCGGGCGCGCTCTCGGTCCAGCAGATGGACGTGCAGACCTATTTCTTCCGCCGGACCAACATCAACGCCAAGGGCGAGCCGCGCTCCTGGACCGATCACCTGCTGTGGCATCACGCGGCCCACACGGTCGACCTGTTCGCCTGGCAGGCTGGCCCGATCGTGGACGCTCATGCCATGCAGGGGCCGATCCATCCGGACCTGGGCATCGCCATGGACATGTCGATCCAGATGAAGGCCGAGAGCGGCGCGATCTGCACCTTGTCGCTCAGCTTCAACAACGACGGTCCTCTGGGCACCTTCTTCCGCTACATCTGCGACAACGGCACCTTTATCGCCCGCTACGACGACCTGGTCACGGGCCGCGAGGAGCCGGTCGACCTGACCGGCGTGGCGGTGTCGTCGAACGGCATTGAGCTTCAGGACCGCGAGTTCGTCGCCGCCATCCGCGAGGGCCGCGAACCCAGGGCCAGCGTGGCGCAGGTCCTGCCCTGCTATCGCGTGCTGGGTTCGCTGGAGACGCAGCTGGCTGGCTGAAGAGCGATGGCCTTGCTATCGGTTCATCGCGAACGGGCGTCCGACCTGAGCGCGAGGCCCGGCGTCGGGTTCTCCAAAAAGCTGAGCTCATGGCGGAGCAGTCCCGATAGACCGATGCGAGCCCATCAGCGGACGCGACGCACCCCCATGATGACAGTAGCCCCGAGGATCGCCAGAACAGAGCCACACAGGTAGATGACGGGCAGTCGGGCCCCTGAGCCCAGGATCATCAGTCCAATCGCCGGCGCTAGGATCTGGGCACCGGTGTTGGCCGCGTTCAGCAGGCCTAGGTCGCTTCCGGTTCTGTCAGGAGCCGGCAGTACGCTCGCGGCAAGAGCCAGTTCGGTCACGCCATAAGCGCCGATCCCGATGCCGAACAGCGTCTGGGCAACCAAGGGG
Source organism: Brevundimonas sp. AAP58 (assembly GCF_001295975.1). GTDB lineage: Bacteria > Pseudomonadota > Alphaproteobacteria > Caulobacterales > Caulobacteraceae > Brevundimonas. Next base: position 28,513 of record NZ_LJHU01000002.1, read on the forward strand.
CCCGGCCATGAGGGGAAGCACCCAAGCACCAGGGCACCGGATGCGATAAGGGCTGCGCCGGTGAATACAACGATCTTCCGACGCCCCAGTCTGTCCGAGAGACGCCCCGCGGCCAGACCCGTGATCACGGATAGGACTGTGGAGAGAGCGAGCAGACCACTGACAATCGTTTCCGGCCTGCGGTTTGGCGCTGAGCCGAGAACCTCGCCCTCCTGGCCAATCAGGTACAGCAGGTAGAGAACATTCAGTGCGACCGCCGTTTGTACCAGCAGACGGGAAACGAAGGTTGCGACGAAATCCCGATCGGCGAAAGCGTTCAGAGAGAGCGATCCCGGTACCGCGGATTGGGCGGTCTGGAGTGGATTTGTCGCGTTCCAGACGATGAAGGGCATCACTAGGGCAATCGTGATCGCCATGACGACCGTCATTCGAGATGCCGCTTCCGTGAGCCAAAGGCCGATCACGACGGCCCCGCAGAGACTGGCAAGCGGGAAGGCCAGGCCCGCGAATCCGGCCACGAAACCTCGCCGATGTTCGGGGACCCGCTCGGCTAGGGTCGCGGCGAGCGGATTCAGCATGAAGTTCAAGCCGACTTGCAGGATGAGGACCGCGGTCAACAGTTCGCCCGCGCTCCCCGACCGATGGATTAGGATGTAGCTCAGGGCGGTGGCGATCAGACCTACCGTGATCCAGACAGACCTTCCGCCCGGCCAGCGGCGCGTGCGATCTCCGAGAAACCCTGCGAACACCCCTGAAATGCTCGCTGTAACCGATCCCCAGAGTGCGACCTGACTTAGCAACTTTCCGGGGGCCGACGGGTCGATCACGGCCGCTTTCAACGGCAACAGCAAGGTCAGGAGCGGGATAAAGGCGATGTAGGTCCCCACCTGGGCCATGGCATAGATTGCGACAAACGCCGGACTCGGCGTCCCTCTTATTCCATTGGCGCTGGTGTCTTCGCTTGGACTCATGGGCGGGACAATGACGAGCGCAGGTCGCACTGTCATCGCGCAAAAAAGAAGCGGCTCCTCCCCAACGGAAGGAGCCGCCTGAAGGCCGCTCAGGAGATTGGCGGATCAGTACTGGACGCGAACCCGAGCGCCGAATGTGCGCGGACGAGTAAAGAAGCGGGTGTTGTCGAACTGGGTGATGATGATCGCTGCCTCGTGGATCTCGTCCGTCAGGTTGTTGACGTAGGCCTCGAAGCGCAGTCGGCCATCGCCAGGAGGCGTCCAGCCGAAACCGGCGTCGAAGGTCCAGTAGCCATCGACGTGGTCGTCGAGACGGCGCCGAGGATTGTTGGGCTGCTGGAAGTCTTCGCCATTGAAGATGGTGGTGAAGAAGTCCGAGCGATATCCCGCCGAGATCACGTAGTCGAACTGCCCCATGGTCTCGGTTGGGAAGGCTTGGGTGAAGTTCATGTTGAACTGCCACTCGGGCGTGCGGGGCAGCGTCTTGCCTTCGATCGACTGGAACACGGCCTCGGTCGGCGAGACGTCCGCTTGGAAGCGGAAGTCCTGGATCGGCTCAGCTTCGGTGACTTCCGCCTTCAGATACAGGAGGTTGAAGTCCAGCCCGATGTTCCAGGGAAGGTCGATGCCACCGTCGAACTGCGCGCCGTAGATGCGGGAGGATGCGGCGTTGTAGGAATAGGACACGACCAGGGCGAGCGACGAATCCGTCGGCACGGGAACGTTTTGCGGCCCGCCCAGGAAGTCCACGATCTGGGCGACCGACAGAAGCGAGGTCAGGACCTGGTCTTCATAGTCGTTGTAGAACAGCGAGGCGTTCAGTCGCGCCCGCAGGTCGCCGACGTAGAACTCGTTCTTGGACCCCAGCTCGTAGAGCGTGACGGACTCGGCATCGTAGGTGGGAGCGAGGCCCGCATTGCCGATGTTGTCGTTGAAGCCGCCAGACTTGTTGCCCGTCGAGATCAGGCCATAGATCAGGTTGTCCGGCGTGATGTCGTACTCGGCCCGGATGCGCCAGTCGACGAAGTCGATCTCGCTCTCGCCAACCTGCTGGAAGATCTGCCCGGCGAACGGAACGGCATAGGTGAGCCGACCGTCGGCGGCGCAGTTCCAGAAGTCTCCCGTTATGGTGTCGAGGCAAGCGGGGCGGTTCGGCGCTCCGCCCGGCACAGGTCCGTTGCGGAAGATGTCATCGACGTTGTCGCGCGCTCCGAACCGGCTCACGCCGTTGAAGTAGAAGTTGAGGATTTCCTGCTCCGAAATCGATCCGTTGCCGTCGGTGTCCGGATTGAAGATCGTGCGGTTCCGGCCGGCGAACTCGAACCCTTCGGTGCCGACACGCACACCGCCGCAGCAGTTGAAGTCCCCGGCACCCAGGGCGAAACCGTAGCGCGCGGCGACGCCCCTACGGCTCTTCTCATCCTCGGTGTAACGCAGGCCAGCAGTGATCCGGAACCGATCGGTGACGCTGTAGGTCGTGTCGGCAAAGAGCGCATAGGACGAGGTGTCCACGTCGGGCATGTTGAACTCGACGCCCTGGAAGAACAGGCCCCGATCTCCGGTCGAGCCGAGGAAGGCGTACTGGTCTTCCTCGAAGTAGAAGGCACCGACGCTCCAGATCCATGGGCCTTCGTTATCGTAGAAACGCAGTTCGTGCGTCTTGGACTGGCTGTCCGTGATCGACTGGAACTGGGAGAAGTTGTCCAGGGTTTCCTGGATGCCGCCCGGACCGGTCAGGTTCTGAAGCACGCCGGGATAGAAGGGCGAGAGCGGCGTGGCCGCCCGATAGTCATAAACGAGGTCTCGGTAGCTCGCCGTATACTCGATGTCGAACAGGTCGCCGTCATAGCGGATGTTGGCCCGGGCACCCCAGTGGCGGGTGTTCAGGTCTGGTGCCTGCGCGCGGGCGATGACTCGACGCGGATCCTCGATGTCGTCCGGATCAATGCCATTGCCGAGCGGGTTGGCGTAGTTGGTGCCAGTGTAGCCCGTTCCGGTTTCGCGGATGTAGTCGGCACCCAGCAGAATCGACAGGCGGCTGGTCGGCTCCCAGAGAAACTGGATTCGTCCGGCGTCATTGTTTTCGGCCTCTGCGACCCCGACGCCGGCCGGGCCGACATCCTCGTAGTAGCTGTCATGTTCGAGGTGATAGCCAGCGATACGAACGGCAGCGGTTTCGCCTATGGGAATGTTGACCATCCCCTGGAAGGCGCGCTGCTGATAGTTGCCGATCTCGAACTCGGCTGCCGCATCCCAGATGTTGAGGCCGGGCTTCCAGGTGACGATGTTGACGGTGCCGGCTGTGGCGTTGCGTCCCCGCAGCGTGCCTTGCGGTCCGATGTTCACTTCGACCCGCTGAATGTCGAAGAAGGCCGAACCGATCCCGGCCGGACGCGGCAGATAGACACCATCGTAGTGGGTCGCTGCGGCGGGGTCGCCGAGCTCGGTGTTGTTGGAGGAGCCAACGCCCCGGATGTAGATTTCGATGTTGCCGCCGTTGTTGGCGACAGACAGGCCGGGCACGCGGCCTTCGAGGTCCGCGATATCCTGCACGCCGACGGCTCGCAAATCCTCTCCGGAAAGAGCGACGGCCGTACCTGCGTAGTTCTGTAGGCTTTGCTCGCGACGCTCCACCGTGACCACGATCTCTCCGAGATCGGTGGCGTCTTCGTCGTCCTGGGGAGCGGGCGGGGTCGCCGTCTGGGCTAGCGCCAGACTGGGAACCGCCAGCATGAATGCCGCGCCGCACAACAGCGCCGTCTTGCGATAGGCCATAGGTCGTCCTCCCGACGCGGATCGTTGATCTTCCGCTTGCCATCAATGCGCCATTGTTTGACAACGTTGTCAACATCGCTTTTCGACTGGCCGGACAGCGTAGACATGGTGCAACACCGTATCCGGCGAACGGGCGAATGGCGGAGCCCCGACTGCACGGCCCTGGCATGGAGAGGAGCGGATGGCAAAGGTGACGATCCGCCATGTCGCGGAGGCCGCCGGGGTCGCGGTCAAGACCGTGTCTCGCGTCATGAACGACGAGCCAAACGTCACGCGCGATGTTCGGGAACGGGTCATGCGTGCGGTCGAGGCGCTGGGTTATGTGCCGAGCATGGCCGCGCGACGCATGGGCGGGCGGCGATCCTATCTGCTGGTGGCGCTCAATGACCGGGAGAACACGATCAACAACTGGCGGAGCGGTCGCGGGAACGACTGGATCGACCAGATGCTGCATGGTGCCATGCTGGCCTGTGAGGCGCAGGGGTACCGGCTCTTGTTCGAGCTTGTATCCGCCGAGGCGAAGGACCTGGATCGCCGAGTGATGGCGATCCTGTCGGCCCTGCAGCCCGATGGGATCATCCTGACGCCCCCTCACTCGCAGAACCTCGCGCTTGTCGAGATGCTGGGCCGGCGAAATCTTCCTGTGGTTCGGATGGGCGTCCGGGCGGAAGGCGTGGCCTATGGCGTGTACATGAATGACCGCGCCGCCGCCGAGAAGGCCGTGGAGCACCTGCTGGAGTTGGGGCATCAGCGGATTGGCTTCATCGAGGGCAGCCCCAGGTTCGAGGCCAGCCGTCAGCGGTTGGAAGGCTACAAGTCCGCCCTGACCCGTTCCGGCCATGCGATCGACGACGCCTTGATCGTCCCTGGCGATTTCACGTTTGAGAGCGGCGTCGTGGCGGCCGAGCGACTGTTGGCGCTGTCACCTCCACCCACCGCGATCCTGGCCAGCAATGACGAGATGGCCTTGGCAACGCTCCACGTCGCGTCGCGGCTGGGGCTGCGCGTGCCGGAACTCTCCCTCGTCAGCTTCGACGATACGCCAGGGGTGCGCCTGAGCGTGCCCGGGCTGACCAGTATTCGCCAACCCATCTCGGAAATGGCGGGCAGGGCCGCCGAACTCCTGATCGAGGCGAGCCGGACGGGTGAGCATGCGCCTCACGACGAAGAACTGCCCTTCAGACTGGAGGTCCGGGGTTCGACCGCCCCGAGGGTTCAGGGCTGATCAGAGGCGCAGGTCGAGCCATTCGCCGGCGACAGCCGGATATCCTCGATCGATACGGTTGCCTCAGCCTGCGCGGTGAGGATCCAGACGCGATCCACCCCCGTCAGTCCGCCGACGCCTCCGGCGAAACAGTTCAGGGGGGCCCTGAAGGTCGACCATCCGCTGGCGTCGGCCAGAGGCAAGACACCGTTGCCGAGGCCGACCGTCAAATCGTCCGACGAGCCGGCGTCGACGCGATACCGGAACGACAGAGCCAGCCCCTCGTAATCCTGCCTTCCGAAATCGACCGCAGGTCCGGTGACGATGGCCTGGCCTGGGCCGCCAAAGGTGATCCGACGTGCCGACTCCTGGCCCTCGCCATCCACCGGGGTGACGGTGACACGATTGCGGGGACTGACACCTCGGGCACCATCGGCGATGCGGGCCTCGCCACCATCATCGCGCACCACGAGCGACCATGGCGTGACAAAGCGCCCATCTGCGAAGAAGCGTGTCGTGCCAGCCTGAAACCCTTCCTGGACCTCCGCCAGCAGGGGCGTCTGGATCGCATCTGCATAGGTCAGGCCGAAGCCGTAGGCGAACTGTGGATCGTAGTCTACGGCTCCCCGGTTCTGGGGTGGCTGATCGGGTCGGCGCGGCCAGCTGAACGACAGGCTTCCGCGAAAGTCATGACGCGGCCGTCCGTCGGCCCCGGCGACAATCACATCCGCAATGCCTCCACCCTCGGATCCTGGCAACCAGGCTGCGACGAAGGCATCGGAAGCATTGATCTCGGGGTTAACATAGAGCGGCCTGCCGGACAGGAAAACCGAGACCGTCGGGATGCCTTCGGCGCGGAAGCGGCGAAGCATCGCCAGCGGACCCTGCGGTCTGAAGTCGAGGTCGGAAAGGTCGCCCTGGAATTCAGCGTAGGGTTCCTCTCCAAACACGACGATCGCCACATCGGGACGCTGTTCGAACATCCCGTTAGGGCTGAGCTCGGCGGTCCCCCCGCTAGCCGTGACCGCCTCTCTCAGGCCTTCCCAGATGGATTGCGCGTTGGGGAAATCGGCGCGGGTATTGCCGGTTCCTTGCCAGGTGATGGTCCAGCCTCCCGCCGCCTGACCGATGTCGTCGGCCACGCCCGCGACGCCGACGCGCGCTCCGGGTTGAATCGGCAGGATGCTGTTGTTGTTCTTGAGCAGGACCAGAGACTGCCGCACGGCTTCGCGGGCCAGCGCGCGATGGTCTGGAGACCCAAGCACCTCCAGCCTGCCCTCGACGGGTCGAGCTTGCTCGAACACTCCCGCCTTGACCTTGACCAGCAGGATCCGGCGTACGGCCTCATCCAGCCGTGCCAGCGGGATCTCTCCCGATCGAACCTGAGACAAGGTGTTCTCGTAGAGTGGCCGCCAGCTGTCCGGTGCCATGAACATATCGATCCCGGCATTGAACGCGGCGGGACAGCTCTCGTTGGTGCAGCCCGGGATCTGGCCATGGGCGTTCCAGTCGCCGACCACGAAGCCGTCAAAGCCGAGCGGCCCGCGCAAGACGTCTGTCAGAAGGTCGGCGTTGGCTGTGTGCTTGACGCCGTTCCAGCTCGAGAAGCTGGCCATGATGGTCAGAATGCCCGCGTTGATGGCGGGGGGATAGCCAGCGGCGTGGATGTCGATCAGTTCGCGTTCGCTGATCCGGGCGTCGCCTTGATCCGTGCCGTTCTCCGTGCCGCCATCGGCGAGGTAATGCTTGGCGGAACCCGCGATCCGCCCGGGAGCCAACTGTCCCGCCCCCAGGGCACCTTGCAGGCCCAGGGTCATTCGGCCGGCATATGCGGCCGTGACTTCCGGGTCCTCGGAGTAGCCCTCATAGGTTCGGCCCCATCGGTCATCTCGGGGCACGGCCACGGTCGGACCAAACGTCCAGTCGGCACCGGTCGCGGCGACCTCCAGAGCCGTCGCCTGACCAATGCGTTCGATCAGGTCCGGATTGCGCGCCGCACCCAGGCCAATGTTGTGAGGAAACAGGGTCGCGCCGACGACATTGTTATGGCCATGAACCGCGTCGATGCCAAACAGCAGCGGTACCCTCGCACCTGGCCTTGCCGCGGCGGCGGCGCGGAACTGGCGCGCCAGATCGACCCAGGCCTGCGCGGGAGCCCTCTCATCGCCTCCAGGAGCCGAGTTGCCGCCAGCGAGAATGGATCCCAGGGGGTAGGTCGCGAGATCCTCTGGCGTGATCGATCCGATATCGGCCTGGATGACCTGCCCGACCTTCTCCTCCAGGGTCAGGCGCGAGAGAAGGGCCTCGACGAAGGCCATGCTTTCGGCATCTGTCATGACCGCCGGGCTAGCGGCCCTGGGCCAGTTCGCGAGGTCAACCGTAGCGCTCTCTTGCGCCGAAGCGATTTGCGGGGCCAGCAGGCTGATCGTGAACAGGGCGGTCGCCGTGCGCCGCTGCCAGGTTCGGGGTGCGGTCGATTTGACCATCGGCGTTCTCCCTCAGTGCGTCTCGCCAAGAGGTGTCTGTTATTGACAACGTTGTCAAATCTGGATGCCTTTGCGGTTCTCTCGCGAAGGTGATGGAGGCCGGGATGAGCAAATTGGTGTGGCCTGTGGCGATCGCGGTCGCGTGGGTCCTGTGCATAGGTTCCGCGTCCGCTCAGGACGATATGCTCGACGGTTACCGTCTGGTCTGGAACGACGAGTTCAACGTCGACGGTCTGCCCGATCCGACACGCTGGACTTATGACGTCGAGCGCAACCGGGACGGCTGGTACAATAACGAGCTTCAGTATTACGCCGCCGATCGGCCCGAGAACGCCAGGGTCGAAAATGGCTATCTGATCATCGAGGCGCGCCGAGAGCGCCTCGATCCGGCGGTCTTCAGCGACTGGGGTGGTCAGGACTACACGTCGGCTCGTCTCATTTCGCGCGGGCGGGGCGAGTGGACCTACGGCTTCTATGAGGTGCGCGCCAAAGTGCCGTGCGGCCGAGGCACGTGGCCGGCGATCTGGTTGCTGCCTGTCGCGTCGGCGGAATGGCCTGCAGGCGGCGAGATCGACATTATGGAGCATGTCGGACATGCCCGGGGCGAGATTCACGGCACCGTACATACGACCCGCTACAATCACACCCAGGGCACAGAACGCGGGGGACGCAGGCGGGTCCGCGACGCCTGTGACGCCTTTCACCGCTACCAGGTCCTGTGGACGCCAGAGGGCATCAACTTCGGTGTGGACGATGTCGGCTACTATCGCTTTCGAAACGACGGTCGAAACGACCCCGCCACCTGGCCGTTCGATTCGCCATTCTACATGATCCTGAATCTGGCTGTCGGCGGCGACTGGGGGGGTGCCGAGGGTGTTGACGAACGTGCGTTTCCGCAAAGATTGGAGATTGACTACGTGAGGGTCTTCTCACGCTGAGCAAGGGGTGCGGCTGAACTCCAAAATCGTCCGACGAGGAAGCTCTCCGAGTACTTCCCTGTTCTCAGGGATCGCGGCTGGTCACAGGAAAGGGACCCGTCTCGCGCGCGGCAGCGACGAAGCCGGCATATTGGCTGGGTCAGGGGCGGACGAGCGACCGCAGATACCGCAAGTGTGTCTTCTGTTTCGGGCAAGTTGCTGTAACGACGGAGTATTTCGCTATGGGCAGGGCCCATTGATGTGAGGCTCGCGATCTGATCGAGGCTCTTGAGGTGCTTGGATCATGAGTGACCTGTTTTCGCTGACGACGAGCACATGGCTCGGGTGGAAGCCTGTTTCCCGAAGAGCCGCGGCAGGCCCAGGGTCGATGATCGCCGCGTCCTGAGCGGGATCATCCTTGTCAATCGCAACAGCCTTCGCTGGCGCGACGCGCCGGCGGCCTACGGTCGTCACAAGACGCTCTACAAGGGCTGGAAGCGGTGGAGCGAGGCGGGCGTCTTTTTTCCGGATGATGGAGGCCCTGCAGGCCAAGAGCCTCACGCCCTGCATCCCTTGCCGCAAATCCAGAACCGATCCCGTCCGCCCCCGGCAAGCGCCGCTACAAACGCCGTAACCGGATCGAGATTATGTTCAGTCGGCTCAAAGACTGGCGATGCGTAGCAACACGGTACGACCAATGGCGACCGCCTTCCTGTCCGCCGTCGCCCTCGTAGCTACCGTTCTTTTCTGGCTGTGAGTCCTGACCCCAAGTTGTCAGTCCCGATTTGGCCATGCCAGCGAGGCTGGGGCCCGGACAGGGACCGGCAATCAGTCTGAGGTGACAGGGCCGGCTGGCTGCATTGCGTCTGATGCAGGTGTGTTGCAAATGGACGCGATGACGCAATCAAGATACAAAGAGTATATTATGTAGTTCTAGTGCATCAATTGCGCTCATGTAATAGAATATGTCGTGTCTAAATCGTGACGTAAATCCATAAATACAATAACACGAGTGATGGCAGTCTATCTGTCTTGGTGGGGCCTGGATAATGTCTCTGTTGGAACGGCGTCGGCTCTTTCGGCGCCGGGGAGGCTTGGTTCGGTCAAGGGGATCCCGCGGCGCTCTGTGCTGGGGGTCGTCGGGCCGGGGTCTCGCAAGAACAGGATCGACTCCGAATGACACGTCCCCTCACGCGTTCACGTCTGTTGGCCACGACCGTTATCGCCGGATTGTCTCTGGCTGCGCTGTCGGTCGCCGCACCGGCCCGGGCCCAGGAGGCACCGGAGCCGGACCAGGGTGCCGTGGTCGACGACATCGTGGTCACGGGATCGCGTATCCGCCGCAGCGCGACCAATGCGCCGACGCCGCTGATCCAGCTCACCCGAGAAGAACTCGACAACTCCGGCGAGGCCAATGTCGTGGACTACCTCGCCGACGTTCCGGCCCTGACCTTTTCGACGGTGCCCGAGGACACGACCGGAACCGGCCTGAACGACGGCGGTCTATCCCTGCTCAATCTGCGTGGCCTTGGCGCAGCCCGCACACTGACGCTGGTCGACGGGCGTCGCCATGTGGGATCCCTGCCCAACTCGCTCGCGGTGGATATTGACACCATCCCCCGCCTGCTGATCGAGTCGGTCGAGATCATCACTGGCGGCGCGGCTTCGGTTTACGGTGCCGATGCGGTTTCCGGGGTGGTCAACTTTATTCTTAAGGACGACTTCGAGGGCCTTGAGGTCGACGCCTCGTACGCCCAGGTCAACCAAGACGGCCAGGCCAGCCAGCGCCTTTCGGTCTTGTGGGGTGGCAACTTCCTCGATGACACCCTGAACGTCTATGCGACCGGGGAGTATCAGCGCAATGACGAGACTCTGGACCGTGATCTGGACTGGCTGCGGGAAGGTTGGGGGCTGTTGGCTGTCGACGCCGACCCCAGCACCGCGCCCGATGACGGCGTGCGCGACCAGGTATTGGTGAGGGATCTGAGAACCTTCATCCGCGGCACGCCGTTCGGCGGCATCACCATCTTGGCCACGGGTGTGCAACCGTCACCCGCGAGCGATCCGGACATTCCGTTCGGCACCTGCTCGGCCACGACCTTCGCCGCAGGCTGCTTCTCGATTGCGCCGTCCAACAATCCCAACAACAGTTTCCTCTATAACGCTCAGGGGCAGACCATGCCCCTGGTGTTCGGCGACATCCGCCAGGGCACCGGTTTCAGCCGGACCCAGTCCAACGGCGGCAACGGTCAGGAAGCCAATACCGACCAGGCCGGTGCCAGTCGCCTGCCGGAATCCGAGGCCTATCGTTTCCAGACTGGCTTCACGTGGGCGCTCTCTGATCGGGTCGAGCTGTTCGGGGAGGCCAAGTACGCCGAGGAGGAAACCTTCGACGCCAGCCAGAGAACTTTCTTCGACTTCAATATTCGGGCGCTTCCAGCGGGCCAGATGGGACGCGTCACGGCATCTAACGCCTTCGAGATCGGCATCGACAACGCCTATCTGCCAGCCAATGTCCGGACGGCCATCCAGAACAATGTCAGAACGATCTACAACTCGGCCGGCCAGGTGACGGGAACGGTCGCCGACCCGCGGGCCCAGCACAAACTCTATCCCACCAGCCGCTCGCAGCTGAACAACCGGGATCTGCAACGCTATGTGCTGGGTCTCCGGGGAGAGGCCGGCGACGTCGGCTTCATCCGTAATCTCAACTGGGAGGTTGGCTACACCTACGGGGAGATGAACAACACCAACCGCGAAACCGGAACAGACAACATCCGCGTCCAGGCCGCAGCCGACGCCGTGGTCGACGCGGCCGGGATCGTCAACGGCCGGCCTGGAGAGATTGTCTGCCGGGTCCAGCTGCTCGCGGCCCAGGGGACTCCAGCCGCGCCGGCTGCGGGCGTTTACTCCTACGGGGGTGCCACGACCACCGACTGCGTCCCAATCCGCATCTTTGGAGAGGGCGGCATCTCGGAGGAAGCGCTGGCCTACCTCAACACCAGTGTCACGGTCAGCGACCAGAACCGGCAGCAGGATTTCCTTGCCTTCGCTTCAGGCGAACTGTGGGACTTCTGGGGTGCCGGACCGATCGGCTTCGCGGTCGGCGTGGAAAGCCGTAAGGAATCGACCAGCGGCGTCGGTCGAGATCGCGACACGGCCGGCCGGCTGCTCTTCCTGAACGGTAGCCCGGACTTCGATCCGGTGTCCTATGAGACCCGCGAGGCCTTCATCGAACTGCGCCTGCCGTTGTTCCGCGACAGCTGGCTCGGCCGCTCGGCCGAGATCAGCGGCTCCTACCGGACTTCGGACTATTCCTCGATCGGACTGCAGGACACATATTCCATCCAGGCCTCTTGGAGGCCGATCGACGACTTCCTGTTCCGGGCGACCCAGAACACCTCGATCCGCGTCCCCGATCTGGGCGAGCTGTTCGATCCGGGCGGCGAGACCTTCGTCAACTTCACAGACCCTTGCGCGATCACGGTCATCCAGAACACCGCGGATGCCACCATCCGGGCGAACCGCGTTGCGAACTGCACGGCGCTTGCCAATGCGGCGGGTCTGAACTTCAACTTCAACCCGGCCAATGCGACTGCGCCGAACTCCTTCACACCTGTCTACGGGACCGGAGGAATCTCGGGCAACAACGGAGGCAACCCCTTCCTGGCGGCCGAGACGTCTGAATCAAACTCCTTTTCGGTGGTGTGGACGCCTTCGGTCTTCCCGAACTTTTCGCTCGTGCTCGACTACTTCAATATCGAGATCGACGACGCCATCTCCACGGTCGGTGCACAGCAGGCGGTGAACCAGTGCGTGGCCGGTGCGGTCTTGAACACCAACGCCTGCGCGACGATTTTCCGGGATCCCAATACCTTCTTGATCAACGGCTTCATTCAAAGCTCGCTCAACTACGCCAAGTTGACGGCCGAGGGCGTCGACTTCGCTGCTCGCTACCGGCATGACCTGGAAAACGTCTTTGGGCGTGATCTCGGACGCCTCGACTGGAACCTGCGGGGCACCTGGACAATCGAGCAGCACGACTTCGTCAACATCGACGATCCCTCGGACTTCGATGCGAACGAAGGCAAGTACGTGCTTAACGGTGTCCTCCAGAATCTGTCCAGGGTCCGTTACCTCTCCACCCTAAACTGGTCGCCAAACCCGCGGCTGAGCGTGATCTGGGACTGGGACTGGCAGTCGAGCCAGGAAATCCTCAGCGCCCGCAACTTCGTGGTGAATGCGGACATCTACGATCCGGATTTCCGCGAAACGGGGGCCTTCAGTCAGCACGACTTCACGGTGCGCTACAATCTGCGGGACGACATCGTCCTGCGGGCTGGCGTGGTGAATGCGTTTGATGAAGAGCCCGCGCGCCACCTGGGACGCACCACGGCGGACGCCTTCGACCTGTTCGGCCGTCGCTACTTCGTCGGTGTGAACGCCCGCTTCTAGTCGCCTCGTCCCCCGGGACCGTCTTGCCGCCGCTGTCGAACGACAGCGGCGGCTTTGTCGTGCGCCGTGCGCGTGGTC
>NZ_LJHU01000020.1 GCF_001295975.1 Brevundimonas sp. AAP58
AGAGGGCTTGAGGCTCGGAGAGCGTAGCGATCCGCAAGCCGAAAGGGTGAGGGGTTAGGGTGCGAGTCGGTGAGAGCTGATCCCCTCACCCTTTCGCGCAAGGACGACGCTTCGCGCCGTGCGCTCAAGCCCTCTCCCTATGGGAGAGGGTCGAGTTGGCTGATCGCCTCGCGGATGAAGACGGCGTGGGTGACCACGCCGATGTCCAGTTGATCCTCGCCCACCCGTACTTCCTGGCTCAGCAGGCCGGCGATGAAGGCGTTGTCGGGCTCGGTCGTTCCGGGACGTTTCCTGGCGCTCGGCGTCCAGAACACCGGGCCGCCGGAGTTGCCGGGAAAGACGGTGAAATCGAGCAGGAAGGTCGGGAATGCCTCGACCGGCGACAACGGGTAGCTGGCGATCCGTCCCACCCTCAAGATCGGAAACCCCGCCCGGTTGGCCGACAGGCCGCGCGGAAAGCCCAGCGACAAGAGCTCGTCGCCCGGCCCTACCTGCCAGGCCTCGAAGGCGTTGCGGTCCGCCAGCCAGCCCAAGGGAATGGCGGCGCGGGCGAAGGCATCCGGTGCCTGAATCTCCATGACGGCCACGTCGCGGTCCGGGTGGCGGGTCCACAGGGGTTCGCCCGCGTCGTCGCGGATGGTCAGGGGCTCGGGGGCGAAGCGCCAGCTGCCGTCGGGCAGGGCGGTGCGCCAGCCGATGCGGGCGTCGGGATCCTCCATGCGCTCCAGAACGTGGGCGGCTGTGACCAGCACGATGCGGGGGCTGCCGTCCGGGCGCTCCGCCTGGATCAGGAAGCCGGTTCCGACCGTGCGGGTGTCGGGTCCAGACGGCTGGTCCAGCTGCACCGTCGCCTCGATCAGCCCCACGGTCAGGTCCCAGACCGGCGGCGCGACCGGAGGCGGAACGTCGGCGGGCGGAACCTGGATCATGCGTGCTCGGGCAGACGAAGCGTTTGACGACCCTTTCCCGGTCGCACACCTTGCGCGTCCAGCCTAGAGGGATGCCTGCCATGAACCGCCGCGAATTCGTCGCCTCGACCGCCGCAGCCGCGTTGACTGCCGCCGCCTCCCCCGCCCTCGCCCGCCCCGGAGCCCAGATGTCGCCCACCCCGCCCGTCGCCAAGAAGATCCCGGTCACCATCACCCAGCTGGGGCGAACCCGGACCGACGACTATCAGTGGATGAAGGACGACAACTGGCAGGCGGTCCTGCGCGACCCGACCCTGATCAAGGCAGACGTGAAGGAGCACCTGGAGGCCGAGAACGCCTATCGAGAGGCCATGATGGCCTCGACCCTGCCGCTGCAGGAGCAGATGTTCCAGGAGATGCGGGGCCGCATCAAGGAAGACGACAGCTCCGTGCCTTCGCCAGACGGTCCGTGGGAATATTACGTCCGCTACGACACCGGCGATCAGCATCCGCTCCATTGCCGCCGGCCGCGCGGCGGCGGGGCCGAGACCGTTCTGCTGGACGCCAATGCGCTTGCCGAAGGCAAGGCCTATTCCGAAGTCTCGGCGGCGGGGCACAGCCCGGACCACACTCTGTTCGCCTATGCCGAGGATGCCCAGGGCTCGGAAGTGCATCAGATCTATGTGCGCGACCTGGTCACCGGCGAGGTCCTGCCCGATCCGATCCAGTCGGCGAACGGCAACTTCACCTTCTCGCCTTGTAGCCAGTGGATTTTCTGGACCAACCGCAATGAGAACGGCCGACCGGACAAGATCTTCCGCCGTCCGTCGCGGGGCGGCGAGACCACCCTGGTCTATGAGGAGGAGGACGAGGGCATGTTCATTGGCGTCGAGCGCAGCTCGGACGACCAGTTCATTCTCATCGGCATCCAGAACCAGGAGACGTCGGAGGCGCGCTACATCCCGGCCGATGCCCCGACCTCGGAGCCGCGCGTGCTGGCCGAGCGGATCGTGGCCCAGCGCTACGACGCCGATCACTGGGGCGACCGCTGGGTGATCCGGACCAACGCCGACGACGCCATCGACTTCAAGATCGTGGAGGCCCCGACCGACGCTCCCGACCGCGACGCCTGGACCGACCTGGTGCCCCATACGCCCGGCCGCTTCATCGAGGGCGTGGCCCTGGTGAAGGACTTCCTCGCCCGTCAGGAACGCGCCGACGCCAACACCAGGATCGTCATCCGCGACCGCGCAGGTGCCGAGCACGAGATCGCGGTCGATGAGCCCGCCTATGCCCTGTCGCTGGCGGGGGCGTCGGAGTTCGAGACGACGACGATGCGCTACGGCTACAACTCGCCGTCCACGCCGACGTCGACCTATGACTACGACCTGGCCACGCAAGAGCGGACGCTCCGGAAGGTGCAGGAGGTGCCGTCGGGCCACGATCCCGCCGACTATGTCGTGGAGCGGCTGAACGCCCCGGCCGAGGACGGGCAGCTGGTGCCGGTGACGGTGCTGCGGCGGCGGACGACGCCGGTCGATGGGTCCGCGCCGCTGCTGCTCTACGGCTATGGCTCCTACGGCATCCCAATGGCGGCGAGCTTCTCGACCGGACGGCTGTCGCTGGTGGATCGCGGCTGGATCTACGCCATCGCCCACATCCGCGGCGGATCGGACAAGGGCTGGGGCTGGTTCCTGGATGGGCGGAAGTTCAAGAAGAAGAACACCTTCACCGACTTCACCGCCGCCGCCGACCACCTGATTTCGCGCAACTATACCCGCGCCGGCAACATCGTGGCCCAAGGCGGGTCGGCCGGGGGCCTGCTGATGGGGGCCGTTGCCAACATGCGGCCAGAACTGTGGGCCGGGGTGATCGGCCAGGTGCCGTTCGTGGACGTGATCAACACCATGTCGGACACCAGCCTGCCGCTGACGCCGCCCGAATGGCCCGAATGGGGCAATCCACTCGAGGATCCCGAAGCCTACGACTATATGATGAGCTACAGCCCCTATGATCAGGTGGCTCCGCGGGCCTATCCGGCGATCCTTGCGACGGGGGGCCTGTCCGATCCGCGCGTGACCTATTGGGAGCCGCAGAAGTGGGTGGCCAAGCTGCGGCCGGCCACGACATCGGGCAATCCGGTGCTGCTGAAGATCAACATGGAGGCGGGACACGGCGGGGCGTCGGGTCGGTTCGACTATCTGAAGGAGGTCGCCCACGACTACGCCTTCGCCGTCTGGGCCATCGAGCGGGGCTGGGAGCGGGGGTGATCCGCGACGCCGCCCCCGGCGACCTGCCCGCCATCACGGCGCTGTATGGCCGGGAGGTACTGGGCGGGACGGCGACGTTCGAGCTGGAGCCGCCATCGCTGGCGGAGATGACGGCGCGGTTCGAGGCAGTGGCCGCCAAGGGCCTGCCGTGGCTGGTCGCGGAGATCGACACGGGGTTCGCGGGCTATGCCTACGCCTCGCCGTTCCGGCCGCGCCCGGCCTATCGCTATGGCGTGGAGGTCTCGATCTACGTCGAGGAGGCGGCGCGGGGGCGCGGCGTGGCCACCGCCCTGCTGACGGCGCTGATCGAGCGGGTCCGCACGATGGGCCTGCGCCATCTGATCGCCGCGATCAGCGACAGCGCCACCAGCGGTGCCTCAATCGGCCTGCATGAACGGATGGGGTTCAAGCCAGCCGGTCGATACGCCCAGGTCGGCTGGAAGTTCGATCGCTGGCTGGACGTCCATCTGATGCAGCTGGACCTTGATCCGGCCGGCGGGCCGCCCGTCTCACCGGGTCTCCAGCTGGGAGGCGGGTTAGCCTGAGTGCGGCGCAAGGTCGGCGGGCGGCGTGGTCAGCCAGGGCGCGAGACGAAACCGGCGGGGCGGCTGACCCACCGTCCGATGCAGGATGAACTGCTCGGCGAAGGCGACGACGGCCTTGATGGTCTGTGCGTCGAAGGGCTTGCAAACCGCCCCGAGCGCGCCTGCGAAGCCTTCCGGTATCTGCTCCGGATTGGCGGTGAGGAACACCACCGTCGTGCCGTAGTCCGCGACCAGGCGCTGGGCGATCAGCGGCCCGGTCACTCCGTCCAGCAGGTTGACGTCGACCAGAGCGAGGGCGGGGCGCTCCCGATCGGCCACGGCCAAGGCCCCCGCCTGGTCCATGGCGCTGCCGATGACGTCGCAGCCGAGGTCGTTCAGGACGAGCTCGAGTTCCATCGCCAGGATGGCCTGGTCTTCGACGATCATGACCCGAAGATCGGACAGTTCCTCAACCAAAAAAGCGCATCCCCCGGCCCGATCGACGTCGTTGTGTCGGTTACCGAACACAGCGAACGCGGGCAAAGGCATTTGGTTCGCCGACATGGACGAAAACGTTAACGATCCGCGCTAGCGAGGCGTGGGGCGCATGTCCGAGACGTCGTTGCGGGCTCAGGGGGCGGTGGCTGGGGAACTAGGACTCGAACCTAGAATGACGGTACCAAAAACCGGAGTGTTACCATTACACCATTCCCCAGCAGGACCGGCGTAGCCCGGACCAGTCCGGCCGGGAGGGCGGTCAGATACGCCATGCCCCGGGGCGATGCAACACCCGCTCTGCGGACAATTTTCGCGGGGTTCAGAACGGCGCTTGCGGGCCTGTGACCCCGTCGCTATAAGCCCGCCTCCAAGTCGGAGTGTGGCTCAGTCTGGTAGAGCACTGCGTTCGGGACGCAGGGGTCGCAGGTTCGAATCCTGCCACTCCGACCATGGATTACCGGCGGTTCCCGACCGTCATGTCAGCATCTAACGCGACCCGATTTCCTTGAGCCTGCGTCCGACGCGCTCGATCGTACGGTCTGACAGAGCCTCGCGACGTTTGAGAAGCTCCGGAGACCCCGCGTCGTAGTCGGCCATGAGGCGGCGCACGAAGGACCCGTCCCGGACGTCGCCCAGCACCTCGTCCATCGCCGCCCGGGACGCCGCGCCTATGACGCGCGGGCCGGTCAGATAGGCCCCGTATTCAGCGGTGTTGGAGATCTTCGCGAAGGCTCCGGCCACGCCCCGCTCGAACATCAGATCGGTGACCAGCTTGACCTCGTAGAAGCATTCGAACCAGGCGACCTCAGGCGGATAGCCGGCGTTCACCAGCTTCATGAAGGCCGCGTCGATCAGCTCGGCGACGCCACCGCACAGGACCACCTGCTCGCCGAACAGATCGCTCTCGCACTCGGCGGCGAAGGTGGTCTCCAGGATGCCCTTGCGGCCGCAGCCCAGCGCGGCAGCGTAGGACAGGCCAAGCGCGTGGGCGGCGCCGGTCGCGTCCTGATGCACGCCGAACAGGCAGAATACCCCCTCCCCGGCCTCGTAGAGGTCGCGGATGCGCGGGCCGATGCCCTTGGGCGAGGCGAGGATGACGTCGAGGTCTGCGCGCGGCTGGACCAGACCGAATCGCACGGACAGGCCGTGGGCGAAGATGAGGGCGGCGTTGCTTCGGATGTTCGGCTCGATCTCGTTCGCCCACAGGTCGCGGTGAGCCTCGTCGGAGACCATGACGGCGACCACGTCGGCTTGCGATGTCGCCTCGCCGGCGGTCAGGAGGGTGAAGCCGTCAGCCTCGGCCTTCGCGCGGGTCGGCGAGCCGGGCTTCAGGCCGACGACGATGTCGGCGACGCCGCTGTCGCGCAGGTTCAGCGCATGGGTGCGGCCCTGGCTGCCATAGCCGATGACGGCGACGCGCTTGCCCCGGATGATGGAGAGGTCGCAGTCCTTGTCCTTGAAGACAGGCAGGGGGGCGGGCGCTAGGGTCTGGCTCATGACCGCCCTTCTAGCGCCATCGGACGTTGTCGGCTTCTGGAAAGAGGCGGGGCCCGGGCGCTGGTACAAGAAGTCCGATGGATTCGACGCCCTGGTCAGGGACACCCTGGGCGAGGCTCACTTCGCGGCCGCGCGGCGCGAGCAGGACGGATGGATGGCGACGGCGGAGGGGGCGCTGGCTCTGCTGATCCTGCTGGATCAGGTTCCGAGGAACATCTTCCGGGGCTCGGCGCATCAGTTTGCGACGGACCCGCTGGCGCGGCGCTTCTGCAAGGAGGGGATCGCTGCGGCCTATCCGGCGGCGTTTGGGCCGGAGCTGCGGCAGTTCCTGCTGATGCCCCTGATGCATTCCGAGACGCTGGCGGATCAGGACGCCCTTTTGCCGCTGGTGGCCGACATGCCCGATACGCTGAAGTTCGCCCACATCCATCGGGACATCATCGTCCGCTTCGGGCGGTTCCCGCATCGCAACGCAGCGCTCGGGCGGGAGACGACAATTGAGGAGCAGGCGTTTCTGGATGGCGGCGGGTTCGGGGGATAGCTGTCGTCTTGCTGTGGAGCGACTCGGCTGGCTGGGATGATTCGGGGGCCGAATCGCGGGAACGTCCGCGAATGAACGCGCTCGCTGCCCTCGCCGATCTTCAGGACCGCACCGGAGCCCAGGCCGCCGCGCCCGCCGATCACCCTGAATGGCAGTATCTGCACCTGCTGCGCGACATCCTGGAGAACGGGGCGCGGCGGGATGACAGGACGGGCACCGGGACGCTCGGCGTATTCGGCCGTCAGATGCGGTTCGACCTGTCGAAGGGTTTTCCCCTGCTGACGACCAAGAAGCTGCATCTGCGCTCCATCATCGTGGAGCTGCTGTGGTTCCTGCGCGGCGAGACCAACATCCGCTGGCTCAAGGAGAACGGCGTCAGCATCTGGGACGAGTGGGCCGATGTCGAAGGCGAGCTGGGGCCCGTCTATGGCAAGCAGTGGCGGTCGTGGGCCGCGCCGAACGGCCAGTCGATCGACCAGATCCAGAAGCTGGTCGAAAACCTGAAGACCAACCCCAACAGCCGCCGCCATATCGTGTCCGCCTGGAATCCGGCCGACATCGAGGACATGGCCCTGCCGCCCTGTCATTGCCTGTTCCAGTTCTTCGTGGCGGACGGCAAGCTGAGCTGCCAGCTATATCAGCGCTCGGCCGATGTCTTCCTGGGCGTGCCGTTCAACATCGCCTCCTATGCGCTCCTGACGCACATGGTGGCCGAGGTGACGGGCCTGAAGCCCGGCGAGTTCATCCACACCTTCGGCGACGCCCACCTGTACTTGAACCACGTCGAGCAGGCGGAGCTGCAACTGACACGCCAGCCTCTGCCCTTGCCGACAATCACGATCGCGCCGCGCGGTGACCTGTTCGCCTTCGAACGCGAGGACTTCGTGCTGAGCGGCTACGAGGCTCATCCGCACATCAAGGCGGCGGTCGCGGTCTAGGATGACCCTCCCCCACATCGCCATCGTCGTCGCGCGCGGCAGGAACGGCGTGATCGGCCGGGACGGCGATCTGCCCTGGCGGCTGCGGTCGGACCTGCAGCGGTTCAAGGCGATCACGCTGGGCAAGCCCTGCATCATGGGGCGCAAGACGTGGGAGAGCCTGCCGCTCAAGCCCCTGCCCGGCCGGCTGAACCTGGTGCTGTCGAGGGACGAGTCCTTCGAGCCGAAGGGGGCGGTGCCCGTTACCCGGTTCGACGAGGCCATCGAGATCGCACGCGAGCAGGCGGTCGAGGACGGCGTAGACGAGGTCTGCGTGATCGGCGGCGTGGCCCTGTTCGAGCTGACCCTGCCGCGCGCGAAGCGGCTCTACCTCACCGAGGTCGAAGCCGAACCGGAGGGCGACGCCTGGTTCCCGGGCTTCGACGAAAGCCTGTTTGTCGAGACGGCGAACGAACGGCATGATGCGGGGGAGAAGGACGACCACCCCTTCGTCTTGCGCGTTCTGGACCGCCGCTGAGATCAGGAGCCCTCCCCATGCTGACCTCCACGACCAACGACATCCACGGCCATCGCATCGTGCGCCATATCGGCGTGGTGCGGGGCGTGACCGTGCGGTCGAGAAACCTGGTGTCCGACGCCATCGGCGGGGTGCAGTCGATGATCGGCGGCCGCGTTGGCGCCTATGTGAAGCTGGCCGAAGCCGGGCGGCAGGAGGCGTTCGAGCTGTTGCTGGAACACGCGCGGGCGGCCGGGGGGAACGCGGTGCTGGCGATCCGCTATGAGTCCAACGAGATCATGCCGGGCGTGACCGAGGTCCTGGCCTACGGCACCGCCGTAGTGGTCGAAGGGGCCTGACCCTCTTTTCCGCTCATCCCCGCGAAAGCGGGGACCCAGATCTTGAGTGAGGCAAAGCGTCGGGGATTGCCATTGCCACCTGGCCGTCGGCAGTGGTCGCCCAAAGGACTGGGTCCCCGCTTTCGCGGGGATGAGCGGCGGAGACGGTATCGCATCAGATGTGCAGGACGCGCTGCCAGGCGTCGAGCGAGGCCTCGTGCATGGCCTCCGACATGGTCGGGTGCGGATAGACGATGCCGTGCATCTCTTCTTCCGTCGCCTCCAGCGTGATGGCGGTGACGTAGCCCTGGATCATCTCGGTGACCTCGGCGCCGATCATGTGAGCGCCGATCAGGGCGCCGGTCTGGGCGTCGAAGATGGTCTTGACGAAGCCGTCTGTCTCGCCGGACGCGATGGCCTTGCCGTTCACCTTGAAGGGGAAGCGACCAACCTTGACGGCGCGGCCCGCTTCCTTGGCACCCTGCTCGGTGACGCCGACCGAGGCGATCTGGGGCTGGGAATAGGTACAGCCGGCGATGGGGCTGCTGAGGTGGGGCGTCTTGAAACCGGCGATATATTCGGCGGCGTGGATACCCTCGTGGGAGGCCTTGTGCGCCAGCCAGGGCGCGCCGGCGCAGTCGCCGATGGCGTAGAGGCCCTTCACATTGGTCTGGCAGTGGCCGTCGATCTTGATGTGGCCCCGCTCCATCTCGACGCCCAGCGCCTCCAGCCCGATGCCGTCGGTGTTGGCGGTGATGCCGACGGCCGAGATGCAGACGTCCGCTTCGAGGGTCTCGGGCTTTCCGTTGGCCTCGATGGCGACCTGGACGCCGGTCTTCGACTTGGTGACCTTGGTGACCTTGGCGCCGACGCGGAACGTCATGCCGCGTTTCTCGAAGGATTTCCGGGCGGCGGCCGAGACTTCCTCGTCCTCGACCGGGAGGATGCGCGGCAGGGCCTCGACGACCGTCACATCGACGCCGAGCGCGCGGTAGAAGCTGCCGAACTCGATGCCGATGGCACCCGAGCCGATGACAACGATTGATTTGGGCAGGAACTTGGGCGTCATGGCCTCGCGATAGGCCCAGATCCGGTCGCCGTCGGCCTCGAGCCCGATCTGCGGAAGCGCACGGGCGCGCGCGCCGACCGCTAGGATGATCGCCTTGGCCTCCAGCGTCCGCGAGCCGCCAGCCTTGAGGGCGACGACAACCTTAGGCGCGGCCGAGCCCTTCTCCAGTTTCGCGCTGCCCTCAATCACCTCGATCTTGTGCTTCTTCATCAGGAAGCCGACGCCAGAGTTCAGCTGTTTCGCGACGCCGCGCGAGCGGGCGATGATGGCCTCGAAGTCGAAGCCGACCTTCTCCGCCGACAGGCCGTAGTCCTTGAGGTGGCTGAGGCTCTCGTACTTCTCGCCGGACTTCAGCAGCGCCTTGGTGGGGATGCAGCCCCAGTTCAGGCAGATGCCACCCAGCAGTTCCCGCTCGACGATCGCGACCTTCTGGCCCAGCTGGCTGGCGCGGATGGCGGCCACGTAGCCGCCCGGGCCCGAGCCGATGACGATGAGGTCGAAGGTGTCAGCCATGACAAGTTTCCCGGTTCAAGGGTCGTCTTAGCGCCGGCTCGGCTTAACCCGCCACAGCTGATTTCCCTGCAGAAACCAAATGTCAGGCGTCACGCGCGCATGAACTCCATGAACGCCCCGAAGTCCGTGCCGACAAAGGTCGCGACCGCCGCAGCCGGCAGCAACACCAGGATCACATAGAGGGTGATGTGGACGACGCTCCGCCAGGTCGCGCCCAGGGGTGATACGCCGTAGAACCTCGATGCGGCGAGCGTGAAATAGATCAGATAGGGGATCAGAAGAGGCCAGGCCGGCAGGCCACCCCAAAGTCGATTGGCCAGCGCCAGCAGCAGCAACAACGCGAAAGCCATCGCATGGGCCCACATGGCGAATGCCATGTGCTCCATGAGCAGCCGTCGTCCAAAGAGCGGCACCAGCAGGAGGGCATAGAGCGGCATCATCAGCCATACGGCATTTGACAGCCAGGTCGAGAGACGCTCGGTCACGACCGGCTGTTCGCGTGCGATCGTCGCCTCATACAGGAGATTTTGACGGTCGGCTTCGGTGGTTGCCCGGGCAGCAGCTTCGGACAGGGCGGGATAGATCCTTGGATCGACCTGGGGTTCGACGCGTCGTTCCATCCAGAGGTCGCGGTTCTGTCCCCCGGTGATATGCACGGTGACCCCGTCGGGATCGGCCGTGGCCACAGCCGGAACGCCCGGAGTCAACGTCCAGATATTCTGGTAGATCTGCACATCGGTGAAGTTCAGCACGGACAGGAACAGCGCCGTCATCATGACGAACATCTTCAAGGGCGTGGCATATCTCCCGCTCGCTCCGTCGCGGTAGGCTTCAAGTAGCTGTCCCGGACGAACCGCCAGAGTAGCGACCGTGCGGGCCGCCTTCCCGTCTAGATTCGTGATCTCGGAAAACGCCTGATCCGCGATCTCGCGCAGTGGGCGAACCCGGATTGTCGTGTCCTGACCGCAGTCATGGCAGAAGCGCCCGCGCAGAGGTAACCGGCAAGCGGGGCAATCGGGCGATCCGGCAGCTCCAGTCGACATCCCCTCCCCCGCGGTGGCGTCCACCTTGACTATAGGAGTCGTTCGATCTCCGGCTCAATGGCCGACGGTTCGACCTGGGGCGCGTAGCGGGCGACCACCCGGCCCTCCCGGTCCGTCAGGAACTTGGTGAAGTTCCATTTGATGTCGCGGCTGCCGAGGAAGCCCTTCTTCTGCTCGGTCAGCCAGGCGTAGAGCGGGTGGCGGCCTGGTCCGTTGACCTCGATCTTGTCAAACAGCGGAAACTTCACGCCGTAGGTCGAGGAGCAAAAGGCCGCGATCTCCGCCGCCCTGCCCGGCTCCTGCCCCCCGAACTGGTTGCAGGGAAAGCCGAGCACCTGAAACCCTCGATCAGCATAGGCTTCATGCAAGGCCTCGAGACCAGCGTATTGGCCGGTGAAGCCGCAGCGGGACGCGGTGTTAACGATCAGCAGGGCCTGTCCACGAAACTGGTCCAGCGGAACCTCGGTCCCGTCGATGCCGGTCGCGGTGAAGTCGAAGACCGTGGTCATGGCCTAGGCCAGCATCGTGACGGGGTCTTCGATCAGCGGCTTGAAGGCCTGCAGGAACCGCGCGCCCGTCGCGCCGTCGACCACGCGGTGATCGCAGGTCAGGGTGACAGTCATCACCGTCGCGACGGCCAGCTGGCCGTTCTTGACGACCGGCCTCTGCTCGCCCGCGCCCACGCTCATGATCGCGCCCTGCGGCTCGTTGATAATCGAGGCGAAGGCCTTGATGCCGAACATGCCGAGGTTGGAGACACTGAAGGTGCCGCCCTGGAACTCCTCGGGCTTCAGTTTGCGGTCACGGGCGCGCTTGGCCAGGTCCTTGGCCTCGGTCGCGATCTGCGACAGGGACTTGGTCTCGGCCTTGCGGATGATCGGGGTGATCAGGCCGCCCTCGATGGCCACCGCCATGGCGATGTCGGCGTGGTGGTGCATCGCCAGGCCTTCTGGCGAGTAGCTGGCGTTGGCCTCCGGCACGGCCTTCAAGGCGAGCGCGGCGGCCTTGATAACGAAGTCGTTGACCGAGACCTTGATGCCCTGCGGCTCCAGCATGGCGTTGACCTTGGCCCGCACCGCCATCAGGCCGTCGATCTCGCAGTCGATGGTCAGGGGGAAGTGCGGAATGTCGCGGAAGCTGTCGACCATGCGCCGGGCGATGGCCTTCCTCATGCCGTCCAGCGGGACGAGGTCGTAGCTGCCGTCTGGAATGCCCATCTGGGCGAGGGACTGAACCTTGCGCGGCTCGGCTGTGGAGGCCGATGCGGCTGGCGCGGTGGTCGAGACGGTCGGAGCCCCCTTGCCGGCGGCCTCGACGTCGGCCTTGACGATGCGGCCGCGCGGGCCCGTGCCCTTGACCGTCTTCAAGTCCAGACCCGCTTCCTTAGCCAGACGGCGGGCCAGGGGTGAAGCGAAGATGCGGTCGCCGGAGGTCGAGCCAGCGTCGGATTTCGCGATCGGCGCGAGGCCCTCGGCAGCGGGCTTGCCGCCCTCGGGCGTGGCGACGCTGTCCCGGCTCTCGTGACCGGCCGGGCCCGGCCTGGACTCTTCGGCCTTCGGAGCCGCCTTGGGCGCGGGCGCGGCATTGTCACCGGCCAGACGCGCGATGGGCGTGTTAACCTTCACGTTCTCGGAGCCCTCGGCGACCAGAATCTCGAGAACCTCCCCCTCGTCGACGGCCTCGACCTCCATGGTCGCCTTGTCGGTCTCGATCTCGGCGATGACGTCGCCAGCCTTGACCGTGTCACCGACCTTGACGTGCCACTTGGCCAGAACCCCCTCTTCCATCGTGGGCGACAGGGCGGGCATCAGAATGTCGGTCATTGCGCGCTCCCGGACTTGGCTTCGGCGACGGTTTCATAGCCGGGGCCCGTCAGGGCCTCGTTCAGACCAGCCAGTACGGCCTTGTAGGTCTCGGCCTCATCCACGCCCTTGGACTGGTGATAGACGTGGGCGATGTTGCGAGCCGCAATCGCCAGCATCGCGCCATAGGCGCGCGGGTTCTCGAACGCCGGCTTGATCGCCATCACCGGCTCGCCCCGGGACCACCAGAAGCGCACCAGCTCGACGGCGTCCGGATCGGCCCGGACGCTGTCCGGCGTCTTGATCTGAAATTCGACGGGTTCGCCGGTCACGCCATCACCGCCTTGACCGCCGCGACGATCTTGTCGACGCCCGGAAGCGACAGCGCCTCCAGGTTGGCCGCATAGGGCAGCGGCACGTCTTCCTGATGGACGCGCAGCGGCGGCGCATCGAGGTAGTCGAAGGCGTGTTCGATGACACGGGCCACGACCTCGGCGCCGACGCCCATCGGACCCCAGCCCTCCTCGGCCGAGACCAGGCGATTGGTCTTCTTGACGCTTTCGACGATCGTTTCGTGATCGAGCGGGCGCAGGGTGCGTAGATCGACGACCTCGACCGATATCCCCTCCCCGGCCAGCTGTTCAGCGGCCTGGAGCGCGAAGCCGACCATGCGGCTGTGGGCGGTGACGGTGACGTCGGTGCCTTCGCGGCGGACCTTGGCCTTGCCGATCGGCAGAACGTAGTCGCCTTCCGGGACGTCGAACTCCAGGCCGTACATCATCTCGTGCTCGAGGAAGACGACGGGGTTGGGGTCACGAATCGCGGCCTTCAGCAGACCCTTGGCGTCGGCGGCGTCATAGGGGGCGATGACCTTCAGGCCGGGCACATTGGCGTACCAGGCGGAATAGTCCTGGCTGTGCTGCGCGGCCACCCGGCTGGCGGCACCGTTCGGGCCGCGGAAGACGATGGGCGCCCGGATCTGGCCGCCCGACATATACAGCGTCTTGGCGGCGGAGTTGATGATGTGGTCGATCGCCTGCATGGCGAAGTTGAAGGTCATGAACTCCACGATGGGCTTGAGCCCCGCCATGGCCGCCCCGACGCCGAGGCCCGCAAAGCCGTGCTCGGTGATCGGGGTGTCGACCACGCGCTTGTCGCCGAACTCCTGCAGCAGCTCGCGGCTGACCTTGTAAGCGCCCTGGTACTGGGCGACCTCCTCGCCGATCAGGAAGACAGCCTCGTCGCGGCGCATTTCCTCGGCCATGGCGTCGCGCAGGGCGTCGCGGATGGTGGTCTTGACCAGCTTGGCGTCGGCGGGGATTTCCGGGTCCTTGAGCTCGGCCCTGGGCGCGGGCGCAGCGGTGGGCGCGGCCTCGGCCTTGGGCGTCTCATCGGCGGCGGCGCGAGCCTCGGCCTTGGGGGCGGGAACGGCGGCACCGCCTTCACCGGCCAGACGTGCGATGACAGCGTTGACCTTCACGTTCTCCGAGCCCTCGGCGACGAGGATTTCGGCGATCTCGCCCTCGTCGACAGCCTCGACCTCCATGGTCGCCTTGTCGGTCTCGATCTCGGCGATCACATCGCCCGCCTTGACCACGTCGCCCGCCTTGACGTGCCACTTGGTCAGCGTGCCCTCTTCCATCGTGGGCGACAGCGCCGGCATGAGAATGTCGGTCACTGGGCCACCTCCACATAGACGTCAGTATAGAGCTCGCTCGGATCGGGCTCCGGGCTTTCCTGGGCGAACTGGACGGCTTCGGCGACGATGGCCTTGATCTCGTTGTCGATGGCCTTGATCTCGTCTTCGGTGACCTTGGCGGCGTCCAGCAGGGCGCGGATGTGTTCGATGGGGTCGCGGGTCTTCTTGACCTCGTCGACCTCTTCCTTGGTGCGGTACTTGGCCGGATCGGACATGGAGTGGCCGCGGTAGCGGTAGGTCTTCACCTCCAGGATGAAGGGCCCCTCGCCGCTGCGCGCGCGCTCGACGGCCCGACGGACGGCGTCGCGCACCGCCAGCACGTCCATGCCGTCGACCTGCTCGCCCGGGATGCCGAAGCTGGCGCCGCGCATGTAGAGCTCGGTCGTGGACGACGACCGCTCGATGCTCGTGCCCATGGCGTACTGGTTGTTCTCGATGATGTAGATCGCCGGCAGCTTCCACAGCTGGGCCATGTTGAAGCTCTCGTAGACCTGGCCCTGGTTGGCCGCGCCGTCGCCGAAGTAGACGAAGGCGACCGAGTCATCGCCCCGGTACTTGCCCGCGAAGGCCAGGCCTGTGCCCAGCGCCACCTGGGCGCCGACGATGCCGTGGCCGCCGTAGAAGCCGGTCGGCACGTCGAACATGTGCATCGACCCGCCCTTGCCCTTGGACGAGCCGCCAATGCGGCCGGTCAGCTCGGCCATCACTTCCTTGGGGTCCATGCCCGCGGCCAGCATGTGACCGTGGTCGCGATAGCCGGTGATGATCTTGTCGTGGCCCTGCTTGACGCTGGCCTGCACGCCCACCGCCACGGCTTCCTGGCCGATGTAGAGATGGCAGAAGCCACCGATCAGGCCCATGCCATAAAGCTGGCCCGCCCGCTCCTCGAAGCGGCGGATCAGGACCATCTCCCGATAGTAGGACAGGAGTTCGTCCTTGGTCGCCGTGGGGGCGTTGGGAATCTTGGCCGAAGCCTTGGAATCCGAGGTCTTCTGGGCGGCTCTCGCCATCCGGCGTCTCCGGGCTGAGCCCATGGCGAAACGCGTCCGCCCAAGGCTTCTTGTCGTTACGGAATGGGGCTGTAGCAGCCTTCGTTCCCGAAAGGCAAAGCACGCGGCTGGGGCTGTAACAAGAGTTCAGGAGCGGGCGGCGGCAGCAGGGGACGCGGGCGGCGCGGAGACCTGGAGAACGTAGTCGCGCGGATCGGAAAAACCGAGCACGACGCGGGCGCGTTCCTCGAGCAGATCACGCGAGAGATTGTCGGCCTTCAGGTAACGGACGCGGACTTCGAGGTCCGCGCGTTGTTCCCGCAGCGACGCGAGCTGGGCCTCGCTGGCGGCCAGCCGTGCGTCGCGAGCAGAGCCGGACAGGAGACCGCGCTCCCCCGTCAGGGCCTGAACGCCGAGGTAGACGATCAGCAGAAACAGGAAGGCGGACAGGGCGTACGGTTTCATCCGTTCGGGCACTTGCGACGCTCCTTCTGAGCGCGGGACACGGTTGATCATCCGTGACCGGAAATGCCTAAGGAATGGTAGCTTGGCTGCCTATTTCAGCAGCATTCCGTCGCCATAGTAGCTGGCCTGATCGCCCAGCATCTCCTCGATACGCAGCAGCTGGTTGTACTTGGCGGTGCGGTCCGAGCGGGCCAGAGAGCCGGTCTTGATCTGTCCGCAGTTCGTCGCGACGGCCAGGTCGGCGATGGTCGAATCTTCCGTCTCGCCCGAGCGGTGGCTCATGACGGCGGTGTAGCCAGCGCGGTGGGCCATATCGACGGCGTCCAGCGTCTCGGACAGGGTGCCGATCTGGTTGACCTTGACCAGGATGGAGTTGGCCAGACCTTCGCCAATGCCAGCAGCCAGACGCGCCGGATTGGTGACGAACAGGTCATCGCCGACGATCTGGACACGGTCGCCCAGAACCTCGGTCAGATGCTTCCAGCCCTCGAAGTCGTCTTCCGAACAGCCGTCCTCGATGGAGACGATGGGGAAGCGTTCGCACAGGTCGGCCAGATAGGCGACCATGCCGTCGGCGCCCAGGATCTTGCCCTCGCCAGTCATGTTGTAGGCGCCGTCCTTGAAGAACTCGGTGGCAGCGACGTCGAGCGCGAGGTGGAAGTCCTCGCCGGCCAGATAGCCGGCCGCCTGGCCCGCCCGAGTGATGAAGCTGAGCGCCTCCTCGGCCGAGGCCAGGTTGGGGGCGAAGCCGCCCTCGTCGCCGACGTTGGTGTTGTGACCGGCGTCCTTCAGCTGCTTCTTCAGGGCGTGGAAGATCTCGGCGCCCATGCGCAGGCCCTCGGCGAAGGTCTCGGCGCCGGTCGGCAGGATCATGAACTCCTGAATGTCGATCGGATTGTCGGCATGCGCTCCGCCGTTGATGATGTTCATCATCGGGGTCGGCAGGACGCGGGCCGAGACACCGCCGACGTAGCGATAGAGCGGCAGGCCGGCCGAGATGGCGCTGGCCTTGGCGACCGCCAGCGAGACGCCCAGGATGGCGTTGGCGCCCAGGCGGCCCTTGTTCTCGGTGCCGTCCAGGGTGATCAGGGCCTCGTCGATGCGGCGCTGGTCCTCAGCGTCCATGCCGGACAGGGCGTCGAAGATCTCGCCGTTGACGGCGTCGACCGCGTTCTGGACACCCTTGCCGCCCCACATGACCGGATCGGCGTCGCGCAGCTCGACCGCCTCATGGGCGCCGGTGGAGGCACCAGACGGCACGGCGGCGCGACCGAAGGAGCCGTCATCGAGCACGACATCGACCTCGACCGTGGGATTACCCCGGCTGTCCAGGATCTGGCGGGCGACGATATCGGCGATGTCGGTCATGGCGGGGCCTTGGCGCAAAGAGGGTGGATCGGCGGGCGGGTTTAGCCCGGCACCCGCC
>NZ_LJHU01000021.1 GCF_001295975.1 Brevundimonas sp. AAP58
CGCAGGGCGCCGGGTTTCGCGCACCGGAGCCGCCGCCGCTCCGCCCGTCGAGGCGATGTCGATGACATAGCGGTAGTGCGCGACCCCGTCGCCGGGCGGCAGCAGGAAGCGGCGCTCGATGCGGGCCGTACGGGCCAGGCCCAGCTGCACCCGCGAAGCGGTGCCAGAGGAGCTGACTCGCCAGTCGCGCACCAGGCCTGTTCCCGCGCCGTCGACACCCCGGCCGGCTCCGACACCCGCGAGCGTCAGGATCAGGCGGCCGTTGTCTCCGGATTCGATCACCTCACCCCGGGCTGACCGATCGAGGTCGATCACGACCCGGGTCCGGTTGGCGTCGCCGCCGAAGCGGACGCCACGCACATCGCCTGTCGCACCGGAGGCCATGCCTTGTCCCGCCACGGCCAGCACGCCGGCAAGAATACCAAGCGCGAGCAGGGTCATGGCCCACTCGCGCAGGCTCCAGGCGGACAGGTTGAAACGCATCGGACGCGGCATTCTGTCGGCGACCCACCATTATCGTTGCCCACACCATGACCGATGGCGGTGAGCATGGGGTTAAGGCGGGTATGAAATTCGTGCGCCTTTTCATTCACGTTCCGCATGCTTATGCTTGCAGATGTCCGCGAACGATCGCGCTCCTGTCCTGATGGACCGGCGCGGCCCCGGCGCGGCGCACGCTTCCCGCCTTTCGAGACCTCCTCGGCCATGCCCGAGAATCGACGGAGCCGGGCCAATCCGAACCGGAGCCCTTGCCTTCGCGCGAGACCGGCTCCAGGACCGACCAGAACCCATGGGCCCAACCGCCTGCGCAACCCTCGAACCGACAGCCCATCCCGGGCCGGTCGTCGTCATCGGTCAAGGCCATGACGCGGGGACAGCGCGCGACGTGAGCGCCTCCTACCCCATTCGGCGAGCCGCCATGACCCCGCACCTGCGGGCCGGCCGAGCGCGCCAGAGAGAAAGCTTCCATGTCCAAGACAATGCTGATCGATGCAGCGCACGCGGAGGAAACCCGCGTCGCCATCGTGGACGGCCGCCAGGTTGAGGAATTCGACTTCGAGTCGAAGACCAAGCGCCAGCTTCGCGGAAACATCTATCTCGCCAAGGTCACGCGCGTAGAGCCCAGCCTGCAGGCCGCCTTCGTCGAATACGGTGGCAATCGCCACGGCTTCCTGGCCTTCAACGAGATCCACCCGGACTACTACCAGATCCCGGCCGCTGACCGTGAAGCCATCGCGGCCGAGGCTCATTCCGACGAGGACGATCAGGACGATCTAGGCCGTGAATCCGACGACGGCGAGTCCGAAGGCGGCATGGCCGAAGAGGAGCGCCTGAAGCGCCGCCTGATGCGGCGCTACAAGATCCAGGACGTCATCAAGCGCCGCCAGATCCTGCTGGTCCAGGTCGTCAAGGACGAACGCGGCGGCAAGGGCGCGGCACTGACGACCTGGCTATCGCTGGCGGGCCGCTACTGCGTGCTCATGCCCAACACCGGCAAAGGCGGCGGCATCTCTCGCAAGATCACCCAGGCGACGGACCGCAAGCGCCTGAAGGCCGCTGCGGCGGCTCTGGACGTGCCGCGCGGCATGGGCCTGATCATTCGCACGGCTGGGGCCAAGCGCACCAAGGCCGAGATCAAGCGCGACTACGAATATCTGCTGCGCCTGTGGGAAACGATCCGCGAGACGACGCTGGCCAGCCACGCACCATCGCTCATCTACGAAGAAGAGAACCTGGTTCGTCGCGCCGTGCGCGACATGTTCGACAAGGACTTCGACGGCATTCAGGTGGAGGGCATCGAGGGTTTCAAGGAAGCGCGCGACTTCATGCGCGTGCTGATGCCGAGCCAGGCCAAGAAGGTGCATCTGTATCAGGGCTCGAAGCCCCTGTTCGCGGCCCACGGCATCGAGGAGCTGCTGACCCAGATCCACCAGCCGGTCGTGCCGTTGAAGTCCGGCGGCTATCTGGTGATCAACCAGACCGAGGCGCTGGTCGCGATTGATGTCAACTCCGGCCGCGCCACCAAGGAGCGCAACGTCGAGGCCACGGCCTTCAAGACCAACTGCGAGGCCGCCGTCGAGGCCGCGCGCCAGCTGCGTCTGCGCGACCTTGCGGGTCTGATCGTCATCGACTTCATCGACATGGACGAGTCCAAGAACAACCGGACCGTCGAACGCATCCTGAAGGACGAGCTGGCGCGGGACCGCGCCCGCATCCAGATGGGCCGCATCTCGGGCTTCGGCCTGATGGAGATCAGCCGCCAGCGCCGTCGTCTGGGCGTGATCGAGGGCGCCACCGAGGTCTGTCCGCACTGCGCCGGCGCGGGTCGCGTCCGATCGGCGGAGAGCGCGGCCCTGATGGTGCTCCGCGCCGTCGACATCGAAGCCGGCAAAAACGGCGCGGGCGTGATCAACCTGAAGGTCTCCTCGGCCGTCGCCCTCTACATCCTGAACCACAAGCGCGATTACCTGCAGCATCTGCAGAAGACGCGCGGTCTCGCCGTCGTCATCCAGATCGACGACCGCTTGGGTCAGGGCGAAAGCCAGATCGAGCGGACCGAGACCAACGAGGATTTCACTCCGCCGGAGACGACTGTGTCCCTGGCGGCTCTTGAGGACGATTTCGACGATGCCGCCTTCGTTGAGGAGGACGAGGACGACGACGAGGACGACCTCTTCGACGACGAGACCGAGGAACAGCTCGACGGCGAGGACGCCGACGACGACGAGCCGCGCGAGAGGGCGGAACGACAAGACGGCGACGGCCGTAGAGGCCGGGGTCGCCGCCGTCGCGGCGGCCGTCGGGACGAAACGGGTCCATCGGACGCCGGGGCTCAGGCCCCCGCCAACGACGACGATGATGACGCCGATGGTCGTCGCCGTCGCCGGGGCCGTCGTGGCGGTCGCCGCGTCCGCGAGGACGGCGA
Source organism: Brevundimonas sp. AAP58 (assembly GCF_001295975.1). Classification (GTDB taxonomy): domain Bacteria; phylum Pseudomonadota; class Alphaproteobacteria; order Caulobacterales; family Caulobacteraceae; genus Brevundimonas. The sequence continues at coordinate 2,927 of NZ_LJHU01000021.1, forward strand.
AGGCGAAGCCGGATCCAGCGCCTTCTTCTGGGTGCGCGGCCGCACGCCGTCGCTGGAAGACCCCTATGTCTGGTTCGATCCGCTGAATCCGCAGCCGCGCGGCGAGCGTGGGCCCGCACCGGCCACAGGAGAGGCCGAGGGCGACCGTCCGGCTCGCACGCCTGAAAGCCTCGAGGCCGGCGTATCCGGCGACCGCGAGGGTGGCCGCCGTCGCCGCCGTCGTGGCCGGGGTCGCGGCCGCGATCGCTTCGAACAGGATGACGCAGGTATTGTCGAAGGAGGGGCCGACCCCGCTGTCGACACGGACGAGGTCGCGGCGACCGGGTCCGCGGCGGACCTCCCGGCCGAGCCCCAGCGTCGTCGGGTCCGGCGCAAGTCGGCGGCCGTCACGGCCGCAGTCGAAGCCGATGCTGAGGTGACCAAGACCGAGGCCGTTGTCGAAGCGGAACCGGTCGAGCCGATCGCCCCGGATTCCGTGCCCGAGCCGGTCATTGAGGCCACCCCTGAGCCTGAGGCGGAGCCTGAGCCGGCGCCCGAGCCCGTCGCGGCCACGATCGAGCCGGACCTGGCCCCGGCTGGGCCGAGCGTGACCGAGATCATCGCCAATGACCCGGCGCAGATCACCGCACCCCCGCCCAAGCCCAAGCGCGGGTGGTGGCGTCTCTGATCAATCCGCACTAGCTTGGGGAGATGAGGCGGGGGCGCCTGTCTGAGGAGTTCGCCATGATCGGGCTGACCCGTCTCGCCTTCCGGCTCGTGACCGGGTTCGTTGCCGCCCTGGCCATGGCGGTGGCCGCCACCCCCGTCTCCGCACAGTCCACGATCCGGGACACCGAGATCGAGGGCATCATCCGCGAGTGGTCTGACCCTGTCTTCGTGGCGATGGGCCTGGAGCCGGCCGACGTCGAGGTGCTGCTGGTCGCCGACAATGATTTGAACGCCTTCGCTACGCGCGGGCGGATCATGGGCATCAATACCGGCCTCATCCTGCGGACGCAGAACCCCAACCAGCTCCTGGGCGTGATCGCCCACGAGGCCGGCCATATCAAGAACCGCCACACCTTGCGGGACGGTGCCCAGGGCGCGGGCATGCAGCCCTTCCTGATGTCCATGGCTCTGGGCGCGCTGGCGGTCCTGGCGGGCGAGCCCGGTGCCGGTGCCGCCCTCTTGGGCTCGGGCCAGTATTTCGGCACGCTCGGGGCCCTGCGCTACCTCCAGGGGCAGGAGGGCGAGGCCGACATCACCGCCGCACGAGGCCTGGAGGCGGCGGGCGAGTCCGCTCGGGGGCTTGTGGAGTTCTTCGAGAACTTCCGCAGCCAGGAGGTCTTCTCCGACGCCCGCCGTTTCCCCTACTTCCGCAGCCACCCGCTATCGGGCCAGCGCATCGAGGCCCTGCGCCGCCCCGTGGAAGCGATGTCGAACTACAGCCGCGTCGACAGCCCGGAGCGCATGGCCCAGCACGCCCTGATCCGCGCGAAGATCCAGGCCTTCATGAATCCGCCGACGCAGACGCTGCGGACCTACCTGGAGACCGACACCTCCTTCCCCGCGCGCTACGCCCGCGCCATCGCCTGGTACCGCGATGGCCAGACCCAGCGAGCGCTGGACGCCACCGACGCCCTGATCGCCGAGGACGAGGGCAATCCCTTCCTCTGGGAGTTGAAGGGCCAGATCCTGTTCGAGGAAGGCCGTCCGGCCGAGGCCATCGCCGCCCACCGTCGCTCGGTGGAGCTGCTGCCGGATGCGCCCTTGCTCCGCATCAATCTCGCCCACGCCCTGATCGAAACCCGGGACCCGACCCAGCTCGAGGATGCGGTCGACAATCTGAAACTGGCCACCGCGCGGGAGCCCGAGAACACCCTCGCCTGGCGCCTCCTGTCCCAGGCCTATTCCAGCCAGGGCAAGGAGGGGGAAGCTCGTCTGGCCTCGGCCGAGTTCTACTTCGCTGCCGGGGGCCAGGAGCAGGCGACCCAGTTCGCCCTGCGCGCGCGCGACCTGCTGCCGCGCGGTTCGATCGAATGGCGTCGCGCCATGGACATCGTCCTGGCGTCAGGCGCCACCATGGACGACATCGACGACCTTGATCGTCGTCAGGAGCGCCAGCGCGGGACCGTCATCGCCCCGCCCGGCGCCTGATCCCGACTTCACCGAGACCCGCATGACTGACGACACGCCTTCCCCGACCCCGCCCACGCGCGACCCGTTGGCCTTCTTCGCCTCGGGTCGGGGCGGGGCGCTGGCCGTCGCCCTGTCTGTCGTGGCCCTTGGTCTGGCCGTCGTGCCCTATGCGACGGGCGGTTCGTTCGGAGACAGGGTTCGCGCCTATCTGATCGCCAATCCCGAGGTGCTCGACGAGGCGGTCCAGGCCCGGCAGCAAGGCGAGGAGGCCAAGCGCGTCGAAACAATCAACGCCGCGGTCGCCGCCAATGCGGCCCTTCTGGCTCCCGACCCGCGCGACCCCGCCGTCGGTCCGGCCGACGCCAAGGTGACGGTCATCGAGTTCTTCGACTACCGCTGTCCCGGCTGCAAGGCGGTGTCCGAGGACTACCTCGCCCTGATCCGCGCCCATCCGGACGTGCGCTTCGTCTTCAAGGAGTGGCCGATCCTGGATCGCGGCGACGACACGACCTCCGACTACGCCGCTCGCGCCGCGCTGGCCGCCCATGCGCAGGGACGCTATCTGGCAGTGCATCAGGCGCTGATGGCCGAGCCCGCGCTGGATCGAGGAGCCGTCGATCGGATCCTGACAGAAAACGGCGTCGATCTGACCCGCGCGCGGGCAGTGATCGGCTCACCCGAGACCGACGACCTCATCGCCGACGTCAGTGCGGCCGGTCAGACGCTTGGTCTTGTCGGGACGCCGACGTTCCTGATCAACGGCCGGACGACCGCCACCATCAACCCGGTCGAGGTGTCGGCGGCGATCGAGGCGGCGAAGCGAAGCTGAGAGCCGGTCAGAGCGTCTTCATTTCGATGGTCTGGGGCGCGGCGGCGGCATTTGCTGTTGTCGGCGCGGGCGTGGCCGTTTCGACTGAGGCAGGACGTGGAGCCGAAGCGACCGGAGCCGGGGTATCGCGTCGGCTTTGCAGCACGCGGCCCTGGAAATAGGCCCCGATGTCAATCGACAGCTGTTCGGCGGTGATGTCGCCATCGACGTAGGCCGTCGAGACCAGTTTGACCTGTTTGCCGGCGACGGCTCCGACGACGCGGCCGCGAACCTCAAGGTATTCGGCGGTGACGGCACCTTCGATGGCACCGGTCTCGCCGACGATCAGGCGGCCGACGCGGACGTCGCCCTTGATCGCGCCGTCGACCTGCAGGTCGCCGGCACCCGAGACGTTGCCATCGAACTGAAGATCCGACGACAGGGTCGACAGCCCGCGCGACGAGGCGATGGGCGAGGGGGCCGGGGCGGCCGGCGACGGCGCGCGGCCGGCGCTTGGGGACGGCAGATCCGGCAGCGGCGGGATCGGCGGGGCGTTCGACGGGCGGTCGGGTGTGGCGGCGGGTTTGGCTTTATTGAACAAGGGTGTCTCCGGCTCTCATGAAGCGGGCGGGATTTTGCGGACGTCCGTTCATCCACACCTCATAGTGCAGATGCACGCCGGTCGAACGACCGGTGGAACCCATCGCTCCGATACGCTGGGTCAGGCCGACGCGCTGGCCGGTCCGCACGGCGATCGAGTTCAGATGGGCGTAGCGGGTCTTGAAGCCTCGGCCGTGGTCTATCTCAACGGTGTTGCCATAGCCTGAACGAACGCCAGCGAAAGACACGATTCCGGGAGCCGTGGCATAGATCGGGGTGTTCAGGGGCGCAGCGAAGTCCTGGCCCTGATGCACCGCCGGCCGCCCGTTGAAGGGGTCGAAGCGCACGCCGAAGCTGGAGGTCGTGCGCGCGGTCGTCGGACGGTCGAACGGCAGCGCCTCGGCGGCGTCGGCGAGACGGCGCATCTCGGTCAGATTGTCGGCCGCATGACGAATACGAACCGCGAAGGGCTCATCGACATCCAGGATGGTGGCGAGCGCTTTGGCGTCGTCGGCTTCTACAAGCGGTCCGCCGAGCGCCGATCCCGTCGGGGCGTAGGCGGCGGGGTTCAGTCCCGCGAGCCGGAAGGCCAGCCGCAGCCGCTCGGCGCGCGACTGGGCGAAATCGCCCGCGCGTTCGATCAGGCGTTCCTGATCCATGCGGACGGCGACAATGCGCTGGACGGGGGTGGCTGCGCCCTCGGGTGGAGTGGGGGCTGGGGCCATGACGGTCTCGGCACCGTCGACGCCCCGGAACATGCCCATGACGTTGGTGAGCGCCGCATGACGCCGCTCGACCATCTGGGCCATCTCATCGAGGCTGCCCGTCGTGGTCGACATGCGGATGACCGCCGTTTCGAGGCGAGCCTGGAGGTCGGCGTTGAGGCGTTCGGACGCGGCGCGGGCGCGGGCGATCTCTTCGTCGGCGCGATTGGCCATGACCATGTCGAAGATGAAGCCACCTGATGCGATCAGCGTCCAGGCGGCTCCGACAACGGCGACCCCCGCCATCATCATCTGCCGGCCCGAAGTCAGAACATATCCGCGTGTTTCGCCGTTCTGACGCAGATAAACATGCCGTTCCGGAAACCAGCGATCGATCAAAGAGCGTCTGACCGCTCCCTGTTCTTCTACCATGTGAACACGCCCCCATGCACGAGAAGCGTTATCCGTGAAGTGTTGCCTGTCGGCAATACCGTTCACATAATCTTAACCATGTTAGTCGTCGTTTTCGCGCGAACGAATCTAGACAAGGTTAAAGTTCGCCTCTCGGGCGATTTGTTACATCTGTCGATTTCAGAAACTGGACTGTTGAAACCGTCCGAGACCGGATCAGCCTGTTTCAAAGCGCCTGAACGGCCGCCAGAACCTCTTCGGCGTGACCCTTGACCGAGACCTTGCGCCAGACGCGGCGGACGACGCCGGCCCCGTCGATCAGGAAGGTGGCGCGTTCGATGCCCATGTAGGTCTTGCCGTACATGCTCTTCTCGACCCAGACGCCGTAGGCCTCGGTGACGCCGGTCTCCTCGTCCGAGGCCAGGGTGACCTTGAGGTCGTATTTGGCCTTGAACTTGTCGAGCTTCTTCACCGGGTCCTTGGACACGCCGATGACGGTGACGCCCGCCTTGGCGAAGGCGTCGGCGTGGGCGGTGAAGTCCTTGGCTTCATTGGTGCAGCCGGGCGTGTCGGCCTTGGGGTAGAAGTAGAGGACGGTCGGACCCGACAGGGTCGCGCGGCCGCCGCCGTCGGCGGGCATGTCGAACGCGGGGGCCTTGGAGCCTTCGGTGATCTCGGTCATGTCTTCCTCCTGCCGCTCATCCCGGCGAAAGCCGGGACCCAGTCCTTTCGCGAGGCGGTCTTGGACCGGCAACGCGACCTATCGCCACCACGGATCGCCCAAAGCACTGGGTCCCGGCTTTCGCCGGGATGAGCGGATTAGACGGGGCGAACGAGAATGATCTTCTTCTTGCCAGCACCCAGCTTAAGCACGCTGTCTCGTACGTCGGAGGCCGCGATCAACCTAGCGCCGTCCGCGATCGCCTCGTCATTCAGTCGAAGGCCGCCGCCCTGGGCCAGGCGACGCGCCTCGCCGTTCGACGCCGTAAGGCCTGCGCGGGTGGCGACGGCGGCGATCATGGCGCCGATGACCTCCGACGACGGCAGTTCGACGGTCGGAAGGTCGCTGGATGCGGCCCCGCGCTCGAACGCGGCCTCGGCGCCTTCGCGAGCAGATCGGGCGGCGTCGGCGCCATGCAGCATGGTCGTGGCGGCGTCGGCCAGCGCCTTTTTGGCCTCGTTGATCTCGGCGCCTTGCAGCGCCTCGTAGTGGGCGATCTCGCCCAGCGGCAGGTCGGTGAACAGGCGCATGAAGCGGCCGACGTCGGCGTCCTCGGCGTTCCGCCAGAACTGCCAGTAGTCAAAGGGCGAGAGCTGGTCTGCGTTCAGCCACACCGCCCCTTGCGCCGTCTTGCCCATCTTTCCGCCGGACGCCGTTGTCAGCAGCGGCGTGGTCAGGCCGAAGGCGGCCTTCTGATCCACGCGTCGCACCAGGTCGACGCCGGAGACGATGTTGCCCCACTGGTCCGAGCCGCCCATCTGCAGCGTCACGCCCAGCTTCCGGTTCAGCTCCAGGAAGTCCACCGACTGCATCAGCATGTAGTTGAACTCGAGGAAGGTCATCGGCTGCTCGCGCTCCAGCCGCAGCTTGACCGAGTCGAAGGCCAACATGCGGTTGACCGTGAATTGCGTGCCGAAGTCGCGCAGGAACTGGATGTAGCCGTAGCCCGACAGCCAGTCGTCGTTGTTGACCATGACGGCGTCGGTCGGGCCGTCGCCGAAGATCAGGAACTTCGAGAAGACCTGCTTGATGCTGTCCAGGTTCGACTGGATCGTCTCGTCGGTCAGCTGGGGGCGCGAGGCGTCCTTGCCCGTCGGGTCGCCGACCTTGGTCGTGCCGCCGCCCATCAGGACGATGGGGCGGTGACCGGCCTGCTGGAGGCGGCGCAGCATCATGATCTGGATCAGGCTGCCGACGTGGAGCGACGGGGCGGTGGCGTCGAAGCCGATGTAGGCCGAGATCACGTCGGCTTTCGCCGCCGCGTCCAGCTCCGCCGGATGGGTGATCTGGTGGATGTAGCCGCGCGCCTGGAGCGTCTGGAGGAAATCGGACTGGAAGGCGGGCTCGGTCATGACGTCAGGCGGGCTTGGCTTTGGGAAGAGGGCGGGCTGTAGCATGCCCGGTGGACCGGGGCGAAGGGCCGACGGTGAGAGTCAGGCGAAGGGGTGGGAGTGACTCTCACTTCTCTCACGTTTCCGACCGACCCCGCCGACCGGCGACCGATGAGAGTGTAAGCGCGGCCTACGTCAGGATCGGACGTGCTGACGGCTTGGCCATCGGTTCGGCGCGTGGCAGTCACAGGACATGTTCGAGCCGACCGACAGTCCGACCATGCTGGAAGTCCGGCTGAAGCCGCACCCCGCCTCGCCGGAGAGCCCGATCGACACACTGACGGTCCTGTTCGAACGCGACGGCCTGGCGCTGTGGCTGAGGTTCGTCGCGGAGGGTCAGATGCCGGAGGTGGTCTGGCCGGGACCCGTCGAGCCGGGCCGGGCCGACGACCTGTGGCGGCACAGCTGCTTCGAGGCCTTCGTCCAGGCCGACGACGGCTATGTGGAATACAACCTGTCGCCGTCAGGTCAGTGGGCGACCTATCGGTTCGACGATTATCGCAAAGGGATGCGGGCCGCCGACCAAGGGGCGGAAATCATGACCTTCGAGGTCTCGCCAGACAGAGCCGAACTGACGGGCCGGATCGCGCTTGATAAAGGGATCCCATCCCTCCGCTCATCCCGGCGAAAGCCGGGACCCAGTGCTTTGGGCGCGCCGGCGAGTGGTGAAAGCTCGGGCGGTGGTCCCGGCCAAGGTGCCCCACAACAGAACGGGGTCCCGGCTTTCGCCGGGATGAGCGGAAAGAAGGTGGGACTGTCGGCCGTCATCGAGGCCATCGACGGCACCTTCTCCTATTGGGCGCTGGCCCATCCGTCGGATAAGCCCGACTTCCATCACCCCGACTCCTTTGTCCTGGAGCTTCCATGAAGTTCGGCATCGACCGCCTGCTCGCCGACCCCGCCCTGCTGGCCGAGCTGAAGGGGCGGCGCGTGGCTCTGTTGGCGCATCCGGCGTCGGTGACGGCGGATCTGACCCATTCCATCGACGCCCTGATCGCGGCGGGCGTGACCATCAGCGCCGCATTCGGGCCGCAGCACGGGATGAAGGGCGATCTGCAGGACAACATGATGGAGAGCCCAGACGAGATCGATCCGGTCCACGGCTTTCCGGTGTTCAGCCTGTACGGCGAGGTGCGCCGCCCGACGGGGCAGATGCTGTCGACGTTCGACGTGATCCTGGTGGATCTGCAGGACCTGGGGTGCCGCATCTACACCTTCGTGACGACGCTGCTTTATGTACTCGAGGCGGCGGCCGAGACGGGCAAGACCGTCTGGGTGCTGGATCGGCCCAACCCGGTGGGGCGGCCGGTCGAAGGACTGACGCTCCGGCCCGGTTTCGAGAGCTTCGTCGGGGCTGGCCCCATTCCGATGCGGCACGGCCTGACCATGGGCGAGATGGGTCGCTGGTTCATCGATCACTTTCGGCTCGACGTCGATTACCGCGTGATCGAGATGCAGGGCTATGACCCTGAGGCCGCGCCGGGCTTCGGCTGGCCGCTGGGGCAGAGGGAGTGGATCAACCCGAGCCCGAACGCGCCGAACCTGTCGATGGCGCGGTGCTATGCGGGGACCGTCATGCTGGAGGGCGCGACCCTGTCGGAGGGGCGGGGCACCACGCGGCCACTGGAGCTGTTCGGGGCGCCGGACATCGACGCGCGGGCGGTGATCGCCGACATGCACAGGCTCGCGCCGGATTGGCTGGGCGGCTGCGTGCTGAGGGACATGTGGTTCCAGCCGACCTTCCACAAACACGTCGGTCAGCTGTGTTCCGGCGTGCAGATCCACGTGGAGGGGCCGCGCTATGGGCACCACGCCTTCCGGCCGTGGCGGGTGCAGGCGCTGGGGTTCAAGGCGATCCGGCGGCTCTATCCGGACTACGACCTGTGGCGGGACTTCCCCTATGAGTATGCCTTCGAGCGCCTGCCGATCGACACGATCAACGGCGGGCCGG
>NZ_LJHU01000022.1 GCF_001295975.1 Brevundimonas sp. AAP58
CCGCCCCGGATTGGCGATCGGCGTGGGCGGCAGGCCGTCGATCCGATAGGTGTTGTAGCCCGTGTCCTGCTCCAGCTCGGATCGCCGGATGCCTCGGCCCAGTGGCCGTCCCCTGGTGATGCCGTAGATGATGGTCGGATCGCTCTCCAGCCTCATGCCCAGGCGGATGCGGTTGGAGAACACCGCCGCCACGCGCGGACGCTCCGCCGCTACACCCGTCTCCTTCTCGACGATGGAGGCCAGGATCACGGCCTCCTCGGGCGTGCGAACGACGGTGTTGGGGCTGCGCCGGGCCCATAGCTCGGCGAGGTTTTCCTCGGCGGCGCGCTGCATGCGAGCGATCACGGCCTGACGGCTCTCGCCGCGCGTGACCTCATAGGTCTCGGCCCACAGGGACCCTTCCTCGGGGATTTCGTCGATCGTCCCAGTCAGGATGGTCTCGGCGTTCAGGATGTCGACCGCCTGGGCCGAGGACCAGCCTTCGGGTATGGTCACGAAGTGGCGGACCACCCGGCCCTCGGTCAGCAGGTTCAGCACCGCCTTCAGAGATGCCCGGCTCGGCACCTCATACTCCCCCGCCCGCAGCCTCCGGTCTGCGCCCGTCAGGGTCGCCGCCGCCTTGAACATGTCCACCGACCGGATCACGCCGGCGTTCTTCAACCGCGCGGCGATGGCCGAGACGCCCGAGCCGCTGGGTAGGGTCACGATGGTTGATTCGTCGTTCTGGGCCGGCGGACCGGGCGAATAGTAGACGCTCCACGCCCAGGCCAGGCCCGCGATCAGGAACAGGCTGACTGTCGCCGAGGCCGCCAACAGCGCCGCGATCAGGCCGGGTCTTTTCTGGCCCGGCATCCCCCCGAACACCATCAGGCGACCTTGCGGAACAGGATGGAGGCGTTGGTGCCGCCGAACCCGAAGCTGTTGGACATGGCCACGTCGATCTCCATCGGCTTGCCCTTGTGTGGCACGAGGTCGATTGCGGTTTCGTGTTCCGGGTCGTCCAGGTTGATGGTCGGCGGCGCGATCTGGTCACGGATGGCCAACACGCTGAACACCGCCTCGATCGCCCCCGCCGCGCCCAGCAGATGCCCGGTCATGGACTTGGTCGAGGACATGGCGACGTGGCCGGAGTGGTTGCCCATCAGCCGCTCGACGGCCCTCAGCTCGATCCAGTCGGCCATGGTCGAGGTGCCGTGGGCGTTGACGTAGTCGATGTCGGTCACGTCGATGCCCGCCCGCTTCACCGCCGCCTTCATGGCGCGATAGGCCCCGTCGCCGTCTTCGGACGGAGCGGTGATGTGATAGGCGTCGCCGCTCATGCCATAGCCGATGACCTCGGCGTAGATCTTCGCCCCACGCGCCTTGGCGTGCTCGTACTCCTCCAGGATCAGCACGCCCGCCCCTTCGCCCATGACGAAGCCCGCATGACCCCGGTCATAGGGCCGCGAGGCCTTCTCCGGCGTATCGTTGTAGGCGGTGCATAACGCCTTGCAGGCCAAAAAGCCGGCGATCCCCAACGGCACGATCGAGGCCTCCGCCCCGCCCGCGACCATGACGTCGGCGTCGTCCAGAGCGATCATCCGCGCCGCATCGCCGATGGCGTGCACGCCGGACGCGCAGGCCGTCACCACCGCATGGTTCGGCCCCTTCAGCCCGTGCCGGATCGAGATCTGGCCACTGGCGAGGTTGATCAGGGCCGACGGAATGAAGAACGGGCTGATCCGACGCGGGCCGCTCTCCTGCAGGATCAGGGCGTTCTCGGCGATGGGACCCAGACCGCCGATGCCGGCACCCATCATCACGCCCGTGCGCTCGCGATCCTCGTCGCTTTCCGGCTTCCAGCCCGCATCGGCCAGCGCTTCGTCCGCCGCTGCGATGCCGTAAAGGATGAAGTCGTCGACGCGTTTCCGTTCCTTCGGCGACATGATGGCGTCGGGATCGAACACGCCCGGCTGGCCCGGAGCTCCGCCGCCCCGCCCGTCCACCGACGGCACCTCGCCCGCGATGGTGCAGGCATAGCCCTCGGTGTCGAAGGTGGTGATCGGTCGGATGCCCGAGCGGCCCTCGACGATGCCCTTCCAGCTGTGCTCGACGCCATTACCGAGCGGGGTGACGAGACCGAGACCTGTGACGACGACGCGGCGCATGGTGGGTGCTCCAGCTCCGAGAAACCTGATTCAGAAACAGTAATGGCCGCCGGGCTTCTCCGCTAGGAGCGCCGGGCGGCCATTGGATACCGATGGGACGGCGGGATCAGCCCGCGGTCTTCTCGTCGATGAACTTCACCGCATCGCCGACGGTCTGGATGTGCTCGGCGGCGTCATCGGGGATCTCGATATCGAACTCTTCCTCGAAGGCCATGACCAGTTCGACGTTGTCGAGAGAGTCGGCGCCGAGGTCGTCGATGAAGCTGGCCTTCTCGGTGACCTTGTCCGGATCGGCGTCCAGGTGGTCGATCACGATCTTGCGGACGCGTTCCAGGGTGTCGGACATGGGTGTCTCTGCCTTCTAGGGCCGCCATCGGCGGCGTTTGATCTCGGTTTCGCCGTAAGACGACGGCTCCGACTGTGCAAGGGGCGACGCTCGCTGGCCCAATCGGTTGCCGAGCCCTTTAGCACACCCCCGGCGGGTGGAAATAGGCTGTAACAGCCTGTCATCCCCGACGACGGTTGACCCACCACAGCAGGCCTGCGCCCACAACCGCCATCGGCGCGCCGTAGATGGCCCAGATGATCTGGCCCGTCATGAAGCTGCCGGGAAGGATGTTCAGGCCCTGTAGCACCCAGATGATGCCGATCAGCAGCAGCGGGCCGCACAGGATCGTCGCGAGGTAGCGCAGGACGACCATCAGATCATCGCCATGCCGCCATTGACGTGCAGCGTCTGGCCCGTGACGTAGGCGGCCTCGTCAGACGACAGGTAGACGGCCGCCGCCGCGATCTCGTCCCCCGTGCCCAGTCGCCCGGCGGGAATGCGGCCCAGGATGGCCTCGCGCTGCTGGTCGTTCAGTACGTCGGTCATGGGTGAGGCGATGAAGCCCGGCGCGATGCAGTTGACCGTGATCCCCCGGCTGCCGACCTCCTGAGCCAGCGACTTGGAAAAGCCGATCATCCCGGCCTTGGACGCCGAATAGTTGGTCTGGCCCGGATTGCCGGTGACGCCGACCACCGAGGTTACGCCGATGATCCGGCCCGAGCGACGCTTCATCATGCCCTTCACGGCCGCGCGGGCCAGGCGGAAATAGCTCTCCAGATTGATCTGGATCACGGACTGGAAGTCCTCGTCCTTCATCCGCATGAGAAGGCCGTCCTTGGTGATCCCGGCGTTGGCCACCAGGATGTCCAGGGCTGAGCCCGCGACATCCTCCGCCCGCCCGACCAGGCCGTCGACCGACTCGGCGTCCGACAGGTTCGCCGCCGCCGCGAACGCGCGCTCGCCCAGCTCGTTCGCCAGGTCCGCCAGTACCGCCTCGCGCGTGCCGGACAGCACGACGGTCGCGCCCTGGGCGTGCAGCGCCCGCGCCACCGCCCCACCGATGCCGCCGGTCGCGCCGGTCACGAGCGCGGTCTTGCCGGTCAGATTGAACATGAAGTCCTCCGAATGATCCCCGGATCGCGCCGGGCTTTCCGTCGCCTAGACCTTGATCGGCGGGGCCGTGCGGATGTGCACGTCCTTCAGCTGACGCTCCTGCGCCTCCGTCGGCGCGTTCATCAGCAGGTCCTCGCCCTGCTGGTTCAGCGGGAAGGCGATGACCTCGCGGATCGCGGTCTGGCCGGCCAGCAGCATGACGATGCGGTCGATGCCGGGCGCCAGGCCTCCGTGCGGCGGCGCGCCGTAGCGGAAGGCGTTCAGCATGCCGCCGAACTGCTCCTCGACCACCGAGGCGTCATAGCCCGCGATCTCGAAGGCCTTCAGCATGATCTCGGCCTTGTGGTTCCGGATCGCGCCCGAGCACAGCTCATAGCCGTTGCAGACGATGTCGTACTGATAGGCCAGGATATCCAGCGGATCCTTGGACGTCAGCGCCTCCATCTCGCCCTGCGGCATCGAGAAGGGGTTGTGGCTGAAGTCGACCTTCTTCTCTTCTTCCGACCATTCGAACATCGGGAAGTCGACGATCCAGCAGAAGCGGAACGCGTCGTCGGCGATCAGGCCCAGGTCCTGGCCCAGCTTGGTCCGCGCATTGCCGGCGAACTTGTGGAACACGGCCGGGTCGCCGGCGGCGAAGAAGCAGGCGTCGCCCTGGCCCATTCCGACGGCCTTCATCAAGGCGTCGGTGGCCTCGGCGCCGAGGTTCTTGGCGATGGGTCCGCCCCAGCCGCCCTGATCGTCGGACCAGAAGATGTAGCCCAGACCCGGCTGGCCTTCGCCCTGGGCCCAGCTGTTCATGCGGTCGCAGAAGGCGCGCGAACCGCCCTTCGGTCCCGGAATGGCCCAGACGGCGTTCTTGGGATCAGCCGCCAGGATCTTGTTGAACAGGCCGAACCCGCCGTCGCGGAAGTGCTCGGACACGTCCTGCATCTCGATCGGGTTGCGCAGGTCCGGCTTGTCGGTGCCGTATTTGGCGATGGCCTCGCGGTAGGGAATGCGCACAAACGGATAGGGATCAACCGCCTTGCCGTCGGCGAACTCCTCGAACACGCCGTGCATGACGGGCTCGATGGCGGCGAACACGTCTTCTTGCGTCACGAAGCTCATTTCGACGTCGAGCTGATAGAACTCCAGCGACCGGTCCGCCCGCAGGTCCTCGTCGCGGAAGCAGGGCGCGATCTGAAAGTAGCGGTCGAAGCCGGAAACCATCAGCAGCTGCTTGAACTGCTGCGGGGCCTGCGGCAGCGCATAGAACTTGCCCGGATGCAGGCGGCTGGGCACCAGGAAGTCGCGCGCGCCCTCGGGGCTGGACGCCGTCAGGATCGGAGTCTGGTATTCCAGGAAGCCCTGATCGACCATGCGGCGACGGATCGAGGAAATGACCTTCGATCTCAGGACGATGTTCTTGTGCAGCGTCTCCCGGCGCAGATCGAGATAGCGGTGCTTGAGACGGATTTCCTCCGGATACTCCGGCTCGCCGAAGACCGGCAGTGGCAGTTCGGCGGCTTCCGACAGCACCTCGACCGCCTTGACCCGCACCTCGATCTCGCCCGTCGGCAGGTTGGCGTTGACGGTGCCGGCCTCGCGCAGGACGACCTCGCCGTCGACGCGGATGACGCTCTCGGCCCGCACCCGCTCGACGATCTCGAAGCCCGGTGTATCGGGGTGCAGCACGAGCTGCGTCAGGCCATAGTGGTCGCGCAGGTCGATGAACAGCAGCCCGCCGTGGTCGCGCTTGCGATGCACCCAGCCCGACAGCCGCACATTCTGCCCCGCGTCCGTCGACCGGAGGGCGCCGCAGGTGTGGGAGCGATAGGCGTGCATGATCGGATTCGTCTGAAACGGCTGCGAAACAGCGGAATGAAGAAGCGGGCTATGGCGCATCGGAACCCCCGAAAGTCAAGGATCAAGGGTGGATCGGCGGCGGCTCTGCGGGCAGGGTTTGGTGACCTGATCCAGTTCCGGGAGCATGCGTCCATGCGGTCTTTCCTTCGATGCCTTCTCGCCTTGCTGATGACAGCTCAGTGGGCGCTTCTTGCCGGCGCGGCGCGCGCTGAGGAATTGTCGGGTGCCTGGGTCTGGAACGTGGAAGGCCGCAACCTCATGGTGATCGAACTGACGTCGGACGGCGAAGGTCGTCTGGCCGGTACCCTGAAGCGGCCAACCGCGCTTGCGACCAGCAGCGGTGGGAACGGACTGACCGTGTCCGGCGTCGAGGGGCCGATCGTCACGCGCCGGGTTGAAACGATCACAAGGCGGGACGGGGCGGTCCACATCGCGGCCTTCGATCCTGACGACCCATCCGGGCCAACGCGTCGGGAGTATCTGCTGAGTGTGGCGGCGGGCGGCGCTGAACTGCGGTCGCCCGTCGACAATCGCCTGCCTCCGATTCCGCTGATCCGGCCGAGGCCGCCGCTGGAAGTGGCCGCCGATCTCGATCCACAGGCGACCTACGTGACCCGGCCGCCTGTTCCTGCGAGCAACGCCGAACTGGCGGCGCTGTTCGAAGCGGATCAGGCGCCGCGGACGAACCCGGACGCCACCGTCAACTGGAGCGTGATCAGCGAGCAGGATCGCGCGCGACGCGCGCGCACCCGTGAACTGCTGGACGGCGGCCAGATCAACAGCGCCGACGACTACTGGCGCGCCGCCTTTATCTTCCAGCACGGCGACCGGCCGGAGGACTATCTGCTGGCCCACAGTCTGGCCGTCGTCGCTGTCGGTCTCGGCAGGCAGGACGCGACATGGATCGCGGCGGCGACGATGGACCGATATCTCCAGAGCACCGGTCAGCCGCAGATCTATGGGACCCAGTTTCAGATCCGCGACGGCGAGACGACCCAGGGCGACTTCAACCGGGAGCTCCTGCCTGATCAGGTCAGGCGGAGCAGCAATGTTCCGACGCTCGCCGAGCAGGCACGCTCTCTCGACGAGATAAATGCCAGCTCCGCGGCAGAGACCGAGTAGACCCGTCCACAAACCTATTCGTCTGTCCACCGGGGCAAATGGGACCGTATCCGGACAGTCGCGCCGATCTGCTATGCTGTGGCCATGTCCGCTCGGCGATCCGCCCCCGACCAGTTGCGCCTTCCGCTCAAGCGGGACGTGGCCCCCAGTGCCGCCGCCTTCGTGCGGTCGGGGTCGAACGCCTTCGCCTATGACGCGCTGGCCGCCTGGCCGAACGCAACCGGTCGCGTCATGGCCCTGTGCGGCCCCGCCGGCTGTGGCAAGAGCCACCTCGCCGCCCTGTGGGCCGAGCGCGTCGGCGCGGTCCCACTGAACGGCTCCGAGGCGGCCCTGGCCGATCCGCTGGAGCTGGAGGGCCGCCCGGTCCTGCTCGACATCGCCCAGGACGCCGACGACGAGACCCTGTTCCACCTCATCAACCTGGCCCAGCAGGACGGGGGTGCCCTTCTCATGGTGTCGCGCCCCTCCCCCCGCCGCTGGCATGTCGAGGTGCCGGATCTGCGCAGCCGGCTGGACGCCGTCCGCGTCGTCGCCATGGAGGCCCCGGACGACGCCGCCCTGTCGGCCATCCTCGCCGCTCGCTTCGCCGAACGCAGCATCACGCCGGGCGACGGTGTGATCGACTATCTGGTCCTGCGCATCGACCGCTCGGCCGCAGCCGCCGCTGCCATCGTCGAGCGTCTGGACGCCGAACACCGCCCTGTGACCCGTGCGCTCGCCCGCCAGGTACTCGGCGCCAGCGCCGATCTGTTCGAAGAGCCTTCGGAAGGGTTGCAGCCGTAACCTTGCGGCCCCACAACCGACCCATGTCCGACGCCGCCATCGCCGACACGACGACCGGAGAAGAGGTCCCCTCCTCCCGCGCGCCCCAGCTGCATCTGGACGAAGCGCTGATGGCGTCGCCCGAGCGTTTCTTCAACCGCGAGATCAGCTGGCTGAAGTTCAACGCCCGTGTGCTCGAGGAGGCCGCCAATCCGGCCCACCCGCTGCTGGAGCGGCTGCGGTTCCTGTCGATCTCGGCCAACAACCTCGATGAGTTCTTCATGACCCGGGTCGCGGGCCTGAAGGGTCAGGTGCGCGAGCGGGTGCGGACCCTGTCCGCCGACGGCCTGACCGCCGCCGAGCAGCTGGAGCGCGTCAACGTCGCCGCGGGCGAGCTGATGGCCGAGCAGCAGAAGCGCTGGCGCCAGCTACGGAACGAGCTGACCGCCGCCGGCATCGAGGTCGTCCGCTCCGCCAAGATCACCAAGACCGACCGCGACCGCCTGGAGCCGGAGTTCCTCAGCCAGCTGTTCGCCGTGCTGACGCCGCTGGCCATCGACCCGGCCCATCCCTTTCCCTTTCTGCCGAACCTGGGCTTCTCGCTGGCGCTCAAGCTGCGCCGGAACCGGGACAACAAGACCCTCTACGCCCTCGTGCCTGTGCCGACGCAGGTGCGGAGGTTCTGGGAACTGCCGGGCGACGGCCGGTCGGTGAAAGGACGGCGTCGCTTCGTGACACTGGAGACGGTGCTGCTTCTTTTCATCGAGCACCTCTTCCCCGGGCACGAGGTGCTTGAAAAGGGCGTGCTGCGCCTGATCCGCGACTCGGACATCGAGATCGAGGAGGAGGCCGAGGACCTGGTCATGGAGTTCGAGGAGGCGCTGAAGCAGCGTCGCCTGGGCTCGGTCGTACGGGTGAAAATCGAGGCCTCCATGCCCGACGACCTGCGCGAGTTCATCGTCGGCGAGCTCGACGCCGCGCCCCAGGACGTGGTGCTGATCGACGGCATGCTGGGCCTTGCCCAGCTGTCGGAGCTGATCCCGCCCGGCCACCCGGACCTGAAGTTTCCCGGCTATGAGCCCCGCTACCCCGAACGGGTTCGCGACCAGGGCGGCGACGTCTTCGCCGCCGTGCGCGAGAAAGACATCCTCATCCACCACCCGTTCGAGAGCTTCGACGTGGTGGTCCAGTTCCTGCGGCAGGCCGCGCGGGACCCCAACGTCATCGCCATCAAGCAGACGCTCTATCGCACCTCCAAGGACAGCCCGATCGTCGCGGCCCTGATCGAGGCGGCCGAGAACGGCAAGAACGTCGTGGCCCTGGTCGAGATCAAGGCCCGCTTCGACGAGGAGGCCAACCTGCGCTGGGCCCGCGCCATGGAGCGGGCCGGTGTCCACGTCGTCTTCGGCTTCGTCGAGTACAAGACCCACGCCAAGCTGAGTGTCGTCGTCCGCCGCGAGGGCGACGCGCTGAAGACCTACTGCCACTTCGGCACCGGCAACTATCACCCGATCACAGCCAAGGTTTACACCGACCTCAGCCTGTTCAGCTGTGACCCTGTGCTGGCGCGCGATGCCTCGCGCGTCTTCAACTACATCACCGGCTACGCCCAGCCCGAGGACCTGGAGGCGCTGGTCGTCTCGCCGCTGAACATGAAGGCGACGCTGATCGACCTGATCGGCAAGGAGATGCAGGCCGCCGCCAAGGGGAAACCCGCCGCCATCTGGGTCAAGCTGAACGCGCTGGTCGATCCGGAGGTCATCGACGCGCTTTATCGCGCCAGCCAGTGGGGCGTGCGCATCGAGCTGGTGGTGCGCGGCATCTGCTGCCTGCGTCCAGGCGTTCCAGGCCTGTCGGATAACATCCGGGTCAAGTCCATCGTCGGCCGCTTTCTCGAACACAGCCGCATCATCTGCTTCGCCAACGGCCGCGACCTGCCGCATGATCGGGCCAAGGTCTACATCTCCTCGGCCGACTGGATGACGCGCAACCTGGACAGACGCGTCGAGGTCATGACGCCGGTCACCAACGCCACCGTCCACGACCAGATCCTGGACCAGATCATGGTCGCCAACCTCAAGGACGACGCCCAGAGCTGGGTGCTGGGGCCGGACGGCGACTATACGCGGGTCTCGCCGGTCGATCCGGCCCGGCCGTTCTCGGCGCACCAATACTTCATGACCAATCCCAGCCTGTCCGGGCGGGGCCGCAAGGTAAAGACCCTGCCCGGCCGCCTGCGCTACATACGGCCCTCGAGATGAGCGGGGCGGCGTGACCGAGCCCTACGCCGCGCCGCGCGAGGCGGCCGTCATCGACATCGGGTCGAACTCCGTCCGCATGGTGCTTTACCGGCTGGAGGGCAGGGCCATCTGGACGGTCTTCAACGAGAAGGTGCAGGCCGGTCTCGGCCGCGACCTGCCCGCGACGCGTCGGCTGTCCGAACCCGGCGTAGCGCTGGCCATGACCGCGCTGCGCCGCTTCGCGGCTGTACTGGAGGGGGTCAGGCCCGCCTACGTCTTCGTCGCCGCAACAGCAGCCGTGCGCGAGGCCGAGGACGGTCCCTCCTTCTGCGACCGCGTCGCCGCTGAAACTGGGCTGAAGGTCCGCGTCCTGACCGGCGAGGAAGAGGCCAGCTATGCGGCGCTGGGCGTCACCGCTGGTGATCCACGCGCAAGAGGCCTGGCCGCTGACATGGGCGGATCCAGTCTGGAGCTGATCCGGATCGGCCTGGATCGTCCCGAGCCCGGCGTGACCCTGCCACTCGGCCCCTTCAGCCTGGCCGATCCCAAGGGTTTCGACGCCGAGCGTCTGAAGTCCACCATCGCGGCACGCCTCAAACCGGTGGCCAAGCGGTTCGCGACGCCGGAGCTTCATGCGGTGGGCGGCGGATGGCGTTCCCTGGCCCAGGTGCACATGGAAATCAGCGGCTATCCGCTGCGTATCGTGCACCAGTACGCCATGACGGCAAAGGACGCCCGTGACGTCGCTCGCTTCGTCGCGCAACAATCCCGAGCGTCCCTGGATCGATTGCCGGGCGTCTCCAAACGCCGCGCAGAGACATTGCCGTATGCGGCCCTGGTCCTGGACGGCCTGATCGAGGCTCTGGCTCTCGAAACAGTCGTGTTTTCGGCCTGGGGGCTGCGCGAAGGCTTGCTCTACGAAACCCTGGACCGCGACGAACTGCCGGTCGATCCGCTGATCGCCGGCTGTGCGGCCCTCGGCGGCCGCCAAGGCATATCCCCCGGTCTGCCCGCCGCGCTCCAAGCATGGCTTGCCGACGTGGTCGAGGCCCTGCCTGTCAGCTTCGGCCCGGAGCGCGACCCGGTGCTGGCCGCCGCCGCCTGTCGCCTGGCCGACCTCGGCGCTCGCCTGCACCCCGACCACCGCGTCGACCTCGTCTTCGATCAGGTCCTGCGCGCGCCCATCCCCGGCCAGACCCACGCCGAACGCGCCTGGCTGGCGGCCGCGCTGAACGCCCGCTACGGCGGCGGCGGCTCCACGCCGGTGCCGGACCTGATCGAGCGCCTGCTGCCCGAGGACGCTCGCCTTGCCGCCCGCGCCATGGGACTGGCGCTCCGGCTGGGCTGCGACCTGTCGGGGCGCTCGCCGCAGTTGCTGGCCAACGCCTCGGTCACCGTACGGGACGGAGCGCTCCGGCTCGCGGCCACGCCGGGCTATGCGGACGTCTTGCTGGGCGAACAAACCAAGCGCCGCGCAAAGGCTCTGGCGGAGGCTCTGGGACTCAAGCTGGAGATTTGATGCGCTCTTCTCCCTCCCCTTCATGGGGAGGGAGAAGGCCTACTCGATCTCCACCACTTCGACGCGCGGCCCGTTCAGGACCAGAGCGATCTCGCCCTTCTTGAGCTTGAGCGCATCCTCGCCGAACAGCTGACGCCGCCAGCCCTTCAGCGCCTCGACGTCGGCGCTATCCGATAAGGCGATCTTTTCCAGGTCCGCGACATTGGCGATCAGCTTGGACGCCACGCCCGCGTTATCGCTCTTGGCCTTCAGCAGCACCTTCAACAGCTCGACCACGCTCGGTGGTGCCGGCTGGTTGTGCGCAGGCCGGTCCATCTTCGGCGCATGGGCCTCGGGGTCGGCCAGCACCCGCTTCAGTACCTCGATCAGCTCCAGCCCCAGCCGCGATCCGCCGAAGCCCTTCGGCACAGACCGCAGCCGGTTGAACGCCTCGATATCCGTTGGGCCTTGCGTCGCGATCTCGTCGATCGCCTCGTCCTTCAGGATACGACCGCGCGGCTGGTCGCGCTCCTGCGCCGCCCGCTCGCGCCACACCGCCGTGGCCTTGAACGCCGCCAGGTACTTGGCCGAATACTTCTTGGGCTTCAGCCGCTTCCAGGCTTTTTCCGGATCGGTGTCGTAGAGCTCCGGATCGACCAGATCCTCCATCTCCGACATGACCCAGTCCAAGCGGCCTTCCTTTTTCAGCCGGTCGCGCAGCTTGGGATACAGCGCCGCCAGATGGGTCACGTCGCCCATCGCATAGTGCAGCTGGGCGTCCGACAGCGGCCGGCGCGACCAGTCAGTGAAGCGGCTGCCCTTGTCCAGGTCGATCTTCAGCATCTGCCGCACCAGCGAATCATAGGCGACCTGATCCCCGAAGCCCGCCGCCATCGCCGCGACCTGGGTGTCGAACATGGGCACCGGCATGGCCCCCAGCTTGACGAAGATCTCCGTGTCCTGCCGCGCGGCGTGGAAGACCTTCACGATCGCCGGATCGCGCAGGATCTCCAGGAACGGCTCCAGGTCCAGCCCCTCGGCCTGGGGGTCGATGATCGCCTCATGCTCGGCCGTCGCCGCCTGGATCAGGCAAAGCTTGGGCCAGTAGGTCGTCTCCCGCATGAACTCGGTGTCGACCGCGATGAAGGGAGCGTCGCGAACCGCCGAACAGAACTGGGCCAGCGCGTCATTGGTGGTGATCGGCGTCATTGAAATGCTATAGCCCCCCGCGACCGCGTCGTGGCAAGAGCCCCGGCCTTTTTTCCGCACCGTTTTCAGGCCCGTGAGCGATGAGCGACACCTCTGATTCCCATCCGAACGGCCTGACCTACGCCGATGCAGGCGTCGACATCGACGCCGGCGACATGCTGGTCGAGCACATCAAGCCTCTGGCGAAGTCCACGGCCCGCCCGGGATCGGAGCCGTCCTTGGGCGGTTTCGGCGCCCTGTTCGACCTCAAGGCGGCAGGCTTCGTCGACCCTTTGATCGTCACCACCACCGACGGCGTCGGCACCAAGCTGAAGATCGCCATCGAGACCGGCCGCCACGACGGCGTCGGCGTCGACCTGGTGGCCATGTGCGTGAACGACCTGCTGGCCCAGGGCGCCGAGCCGCTGCTGTTCCTCGACTACTACGCCACCGGCAAGCTCGAGATCGACGCCGCGCGGCGCGTCGTCTCCGGCATCGCCGAGGGCTGCCGCCAGGCGGGCTGCGCGCTGGTCGGCGGCGAGACGGCCGAGATGCCCGGCATGTATTCCGGCGGCGACTATGACCTCGCGGGCTTTTCGCTGGGCGCGCTGGAACGCGGCCATGCGCTCCCCCGTCTGGACCTTCAGAACACCGGCGACCTGATCATCGGCCTGGCCTCGTCGGGCCCGCACTCCAACGGCTACTCCCTGATCCGAAAGGTGGTGGAGCGCTCGGGCCTGTCCTGGGGCGACGACGCCCCCTTCGCCACGGATCGGTCGCTGGCCCAGGCCCTGATGGAGCCGACCCGCATCTATGTGAAGTCGGTCCTGCCGCTGATGAAGGCCGGCAAGATCAAGGGCGCGGCCCACATCACCGGCGGCGGCCTGATCGAGAACCCGCCGCGCTGCCTGGCCGAGGGCCTGACCGCCGAGTTCGACTGGGACGCCTGGCCGATGCCGCCCGTGTTCCGCTGGCTGTCCGAGACCGGCGGGATCAGCGACCACGAGATGCGCCGCACCTTCAACTGCGGCGTCGGCTTCATCCTGATCGTAGCGCCCGAGAACGCCGAGGACGTGCTGGCCGCCCTGCTTGAAGCCGGCGAAACCGCCTTTGTCTGCGGCCAGCTGGTCTAGCCCCGGCGCCGGATGCCTTTCGCCTTCGACATCGCGGCCACCGACGGCCGCGCCCGGACCGGGACGCTGCGCACCGCGCGCGGCGACATCCGCACGCCGGCCTTCATGCCCGTCGGCACCGCCGCGACGGTTAAGGCTATGACGGTGGATCAGGTCGCCTCGACCGGCGCCGACATTATCCTGGGCAACACCTACCACCTGATGCTCCGCCCCGGCCCCGAGCGGATGGAGCGGCTGGGCGGGCTGCACAGGTTCATGGGTTGGACAAAACCCATCCTGACCGATTCCGGCGGCTTCCAGGTCATGTCGCTGGCCGGCATTTCCAAGGTCAAGGAAGACGCCGTCACCTTCTCCAGCCACATCGACGGCTCCAAGCACGTCCTGTCGCCCGAACGCTCCATAGAGATCCAGGCCGATCGCCTGGGCTCCGACATCGTCATGCAGCTGGACGAGTGCGTCTCCTGGCCGGCCGAGGAGACCCGCGCCCGCGCAGCCATGGAACTGTCCGCCCGCTGGGCCGCCCGCTCCAGGGCCGCATTCGGCACGCGCGAGACGCAAGCCCTGTTCGGCATCCAGCAGGGCTCGACCTATGAGGGCCTGCGCCGCGAATCCGCCGACCGCCTGATCGAGATCGGCTTCGACGGCTACGCCATCGGCGGCCTGGCCGTCGGCGAGGGCCACCAGGCCATGTGCGAGACGCTCGATTTCGCCCCCGCCATGCTCCCCGTCGACCGGCCGCGCTACCTCATGGGCGTCGGCAAGCCAATCGATCTGGTCGAGGCCGTCTGGCGAGGGGTGGACATGTTCGACTGCGTGCTCCCGACCCGCGCCGGCCGCCACGGCCAGGCCTGGACGTGGGACGGCCCGGTCAATCTCAAGAACGCCCGCTTCGCCGAGGATCAGGACCCGCTGGACCCGACCCTCCCCTGCCCGGCGTCGTCAGCCTATTCCAAGGCCTATCTTCACCACCTGATCCGCGCAGACGAGATCCTCGGCAAGACCCTGCTCAGCTGGCACAACATAGCCTTCTTCCAAGCCCTGACAGCGACCATGCGCGAGGCCATCGCAGCAGGGCGATTCGAAGCCTTTCGGCGCGACTTTCATACGCGGCACGTCTCGAACTGAGGTCTGGTGCCAGACAAGGGCAACAGGTTCGTCACGGAGAGCACGGAAGGGTCACCAGGGACACGGAGGAACCGAGCGGACGGGCAAGGCGTCGAACGATCAACGGACCCGTGGGGGGCATGAGAGACCTACGCCGTCCCGAGCAGCCGGGTCAGGAACTCGACATCCGACCACGTCGGGCCGCGTCCGCGCAAAGCCCGAAGGACCCCGTCGGCTTGGCGCACCACCACCAGCTCACGCTCCGGGATCAGATAAAGCCGCTGATTGCCGGCCCCGGCGGCCATGCGGATGTCGAGCCCACCAAGGCGGCCAAAGTCGTCGGCATCGATCCCGGCGCGCGGCCCCGGCGGGACCAGTCCCGGGCGGAGCAACCACCAGGTCAGGCCATAGCCCGGATTGACCGGAGACGACGCGAAACAGGCCGCCAGCGCCGTCGGGTCGACCAGCCCACGCCCGCCGTCCTGCACCATCTGGCCGAAGCGAGCCCAGGCCGTGGCCGTCAGACGCGCGCCAGACGGCAGGTTCGGCTGGCCCGCCTGCCGCCTCCAACCGCCGACCTCGACTCCGGCGGGCGTCAGGAGACGGCGCTGCAGGAAGGTCAGCACATCGTCCGGCTGCCCAGTGGCGACCAGCTTGCGCCGGACGATCTCGCCAAACACCTGGAAGGGCGTCGGGCCATAGCGGAAGACTCCCGGCACCTCCGCTGGAAAGGCGACCGCCGCGGCATAGGTGGGCGGACGCCCGGTCGGCCCACTGGCCACGCCTGCTGCGAGTTGCAAAAGGGTGCGGATCGTCGCCTGCGTCCTGACCGGGTCTTCCCGCCACTCGGACAGAGTGTCGGCGCAGCGCTCATCGAGCGCGAGCAGACCGTCCTGCGCCATCGCCGCCGCCAGCAGGCCGCTGAAGCTCTTGGTGCCGCTGGCCAGCTCAAGGGCGGGCTCGACCCCGTCGCGATGCGCCCGAAACACCTCGCGCCCGCGCTCGAACACAACCAGGGACACGCCGCCAGCGGTGGCTGAATAGGCGGCGGCTGCGGCGAGGCGGTCCTGCGCCCGGAGGCGCGCCGGGGCCGCGACGGCCGTGGCGGCGAGGCCGACAAGCAGGCGGCGTCGAGTAGGTGTGGGCATGGAGGGCCTCCTCTCTCGCCTTTGAACGGATCACGGGACCCTATCCGTCGCAGACCGAGGTCGCTGTCCCGGCGTTGGCCGGTCGACTACCGCCGCGACCCGCCCGTCGGCCGGAACCACGCCGGGGAGGCCGGCGGGGCGCAGTTAGCCCGCATGCCCAGCCCCTTCAGATAGGCCCGCCTCAGCCGCCCGGCCTCGACCGCGTCCTGCACCGCCCGCGACCGCGCCTGCGCCCCCGACAGCTGCCGGACCCAGCTGCGATAGGGAATGAAGTCCGCGGTCGCATCCCGGATGGCGTCCAGCGCCGCTTCCGCCAGCGCATCCTGCGCCTGTTCGTTCAGGGTCGGAGCATCCGGCCGGGGCGGCTCGTCCCGATCCGGCC
This sequence comes from Brevundimonas sp. AAP58, assembly GCF_001295975.1. Taxonomy (GTDB): domain Bacteria; phylum Pseudomonadota; class Alphaproteobacteria; order Caulobacterales; family Caulobacteraceae; genus Brevundimonas. The sequence continues at coordinate 16,014 of NZ_LJHU01000022.1, forward strand.
CCAAGGCCTCGTCCAGCCGCAGAACCTCGGCCCGGATCGTCGTGCACTGGTTCAGATTGCGCCGGTCATACGGATTGGCCTGCGCCTGCAGCAGCACCGTCGGGATCTGCTCGCGCCGCACGTTCAGATCGACCAGCGGCTGGGTCGCCGCATCGCCGAAGCCCTCCCCGATCTGCCGGGCCGCCGAACAGCCGCCGAGCGGAACCGCAAGCACGAGGAGGCACAGCAAAGGACGGATCATGCCGCGACCATAAGCACGATGACGCCGATGTCCACGCAAGCGGGAGGCGGATGGTACGTCCTCTCGGGCTCGAACCGAGGACCCTCTGATTAAAAGTCAGATGCTCTAACCAACTGAGCTAAGGACGCACATCGCGGACCGGAAACGGGCTGGCCGTTTCGCGGTTGCGCCTTCTGGTTCATGAGAACGGCCGGGTCAAGACCGGCAAGCAAAAAGGACAGGCGCGCATGAAGCCTCTCGCGGGGGTTCGCATCATCGAGTTCGACGGACTGGGTCCCGTCACCTTCGCCGGCATGGTGCTGGGCGATCTGGGCGCGGACGTCCTGCGCTTGACCCGCGCCGACGGGGCTTCGGCCTTCGGCGATGTCGGCGGGGCGGTGCTGCATCGCGGCCGGACCGCCGTGCCCGTCGACCTGAAGTCGCCGGATGACCGCGCCGCCGTCCTCGACCTCATCGCGCGCGCCGACGCCGTGATCGAGGGCTTCCGTCCCGGCGTTCTGGAACGGCTGGGCCTCGGTCCAGACGTCTGTCGCGCCGCCAATCCCCGCCTCGTCTTCGGGCGGATCACCGGCTGGGGCCAGACCGGGCCGCTGGCCGATACCGTTGGCCACGACATCAACTACATCGCCCTGACCGGCGCGCTGCACGCCATGGGTGAGCCGGACCGCCCTCCACGCCCGCCGCTGAATCTCGTCGGCGACTACGGCGGCGGGGCCATGCTGCTGGTCACGGGCGTCCTGGCCGCCATCATCGAGGCGCGTCAGACCGGACAGGGCCGCGTCGTCGACGCCGCCATGACCGACGGTGTCTCCCTGCTCTCCAGCCTGTTCCACGCCCTTTCGGCCAGCAGCCTTTGGTCGGCCGAGCGTGGTGTCAACCTGCTGGACGGCGGCGCGCCCTTCTATCGATGCTACGCCTGCGCGGACGGGCGGTTCGTCGCCGTAGGCGCGCTCGAGTCCCGCTTCTATGCCGCCCTGCTGGCCGGGCTCGGCGTCGATCCAAGTGAGGCCCCACAGTTTCCGCCCAGCGGCTGGCCCGCCCTCCACGCCCGCTTCGCCGCAATCTTCGCGACCCGAGACCGCGACGACTGGGCCACGCATTTCGAAGGCACAGAGGCCTGCGTCACGCCCGTCCTGAGCTTCGCGGAAGCCGCCGGCCATCCGCACAACGCGGCCCGGTCGACGTTCGGCGGAAGTCCGATCCAACCCTCTCCTGCGCCGCGTTTCGACGGTGATGTTCAGGCGCCCGAACCCACCTCGACCGATACCCTGGGGACGGCGCTCGCCCGCTGGGCCTAGGCGACCGCCGCCTCGCGCGCTTCGACGTCCTGGACGCAGGCCTCGGCCAGGGTCGCAGCCAGCAGAGCCGGATCGATCGGCTTGGTCAGGAAGGCATGCACACCTTCCGCGTCCCAGGCCGCGCGGTGCACATCCATGGCATTGGCGGTCAGGGCGATCACCGGGGTCCGGCGGTTCATGCCTTCGGCGCGAATCCTTGCCGTGGCGGTCAGCCCGTCCATCACCGGCATCTGCATGTCCATCAGGATCGCGTCGAAGCTCTGCGTCATGGCCGCCTCGACCGCCTCGGCGCCATTCTCGACCAGCACCAGCCGGCATTCATGCGGTTCCAGCAGAAGCGCCAGGATGCGCCGGTTCACGGCGTGATCGTCGGCCGCCAGGATGACCCGGCCGGCCAGAGCCCGCTCGTCCGCCGCCGCCCGTTTGGGCGCACGTTCGGTCGTCTGAACCAGCTCGACCGGTAGATTCAGTGTGAAGGTCGAGCCCTGCCCGACCACGCTCTCGGCGGTCAGGCGGCCGCCCATGATCTCGGCGAGCCGTCGGCTGATCGCCAGACCCAGCCCCGTCCCGCCATACTTCCGGGTCGTCCCGGCATCGGCCTGTTCGAAGCTGTCGAAGATGTTGGCCAGCCGGTCCGGTGCGATCCCGCACCCGGTGTCCGCCACAGCCACGATCAGCCGCCGATCCGCCTCGCGCCAGTCGACCGAGACGGTGATCGAGCCGTGCTCGGTGAACTTGACGGCGTTGGACAGCAGGTTGAACAGCATCTGCTGGAAACGCAGCGGGTCGGTCCGAACGGTATCCGGCACGTCCGGCGCGATCTGGATGGCCAGACGCACGCCGTTGGCCTCGGCCTTCGGCCGCCAGAGCCGTCCGAGAGAGGCGAGCTTGTCGCGCAGGTCCATCTCCGAGGACTCCAGCTGCATCTTGCCGGCCTCGATCTTGGAGAAGTCCAGGACGTCGTTGAGCAACCCGACCAGCACGTCACCCGCGTCGAGCAACATGGAGACATGCTCCCTTTGCTCGCGATCCAATCGCGTCCGGCGCAACAGGTTGGCGGCCGATATCACGGCGTTCATTGGCGTCCGGATCTCGTGACTGACCACGGCCAGGAAGTCGGACTTGGCGGCGCTGGCGACCTCGGCCTTTTGACGCTGAGCCTGGGCCTCGGCATTGGCGTCCTGAAGCGCTTTGGTGGTTGTCGAACTCTGCCGAACGGCCACGACGAGATGCATCATGAACAGCACACCGCCGATGGCGATGAGGAAATCCTGCCAGGTGCCCGACACCAGGCTTTCAGTGATGGGCATCCCCAGAAAGTAGAGGCTATGGGGGATGACGGCGGAAAACAGCAGCGGCCGGACGTGGTGCATGTGCAGGCTGACATGCAGAAGACCACCCGCGACCTGCACCATGGCGAACAGCCGCCCGGCCTCTCCGCCTGCGATCCAGAGGATTGCCGCTATCCCCGAATAGACCACGACATTGAGCGCCGCGACGGCGCAAAGGCCAATCTTGTAGGCAAGCGAAGGCTCCATTCCAGGATGGAGCCGCAAGGGTCGAAAAGCCAGCCAATCCACCAGCTGGGTCAGGCCGACGAGGCTGAGCCAGAACACGGGCCAGAGACCGCCAGTCAAGAACGAGGCCGTGGCCGCGATGAAGGCCGCCAGTCCCAGTCTCGTCTTCAGCTCGCGGAACCGGACCTGGGCGATCATGGCCCAGCCGTTGGCGGAAATCTGGACGGCGTCACCCATGGCCCGAACGATGACGCCGATATGCAAACGAACCATTGAGGCCGCCCGTGAGACCGTGACGATCGCTCAAGGCCAAGCTATGGAACAGCCCATCAGACCACGCGTTTGCTCGGACGACATCGAGGGGGGATAGATTTCATGAAGCGATTGTTTTTGCTGTTGACGGCATCATGGTCGGCACTCGCTCTGGCGGGGTGCGATGAACCCGTTCCGCGTGATGCAGGGCCCGCGCTTGAGATGGAGGCCCCGGTCACCCCGTCAGCCGAAGACGCCGCTGTTCCCGCCGCCGAGGTCGCGGCTCCGACCGACCCGCTGCCGCCACTGGACAACAGCCAGCTTCCACCTGCCAATCCGTCGTCCGAAGAATCGGTCCAGCCGGAAAGCGAGACCCTGTTCTACTGAGTGGCGCCACAAGGGGGTCGTGTTTGGCTGGTTGCGGAAACATCGCCTCGGCCGCCCGCCGTATCCTGTTCCGAACCAAGGCCCCGCGTTTGCCCCTCTCGCGCTATCAGCTGAACGTCCTCGCTGGAGCATCCCTCGCGGTCGGGCTCTGCGCGGGCGCAGCCCAGGCGGATCCTCGTGCCGAGATCCGGGGTGATCTGCCCGATGACCTCCGCGCCCAACTGCGCCAGGCCATAGGCGAGGTCGATGGTCCGCCATCGAATCGATTCGAGGCGCGCCGTCGCGCTCGCGCGGCGATGGAATCCGCCGAAGCCCTGCTGCGGTCGGAGGGCTATTACCAGCCGGTTCTGGAGGACATCGTCGAGGGCGAGGAGAGGCCCGTCGCGATCGTCTCAGTCCAGCCCGGCCGCCGCTTTGTACTGGCCGAGCCGGCGATCCAGTGGGTCGCGCCCGAGCCGACGCCCGACGTCATCCAGACCACCCGGGACCAACTGGACCTCGAGTCCGGCGAGCCCGGCCGCGCCGCCGACGTGATCGCCGCCGAGGGCCGGATCATCGCCAGCCTGACGGAGCAGGGCTACCCTGACGCCGCCGTCCAGCCGCGCCGCGTCGTCGTCGACCACGCAGCATTCACCGTCGCCCCCACCTATCGCATTGCGTCTGGCCAGTTGGTTCGCCTGGACGGCGTACGGCTCGAGACCGCCGGCCCGACCAACCCCGCCTGGGTCGCCGCGCTCGCCCCCTGGCGCGTCGGCGACCGCTATGACCCAGAGCAGGTCGCCGAGTTGGAGCGCCGGCTATTGGAGACGGGCGTCTACGACGGCGTCAACGTCGCCCTGACCCCGCCGGATCAGGTGCTGGCGGACGGCACGCGTCCGGTCGTCGTCACCCTGACCGATCGTCCTCGCCGCATCGTCGAGGCCGGGGCCACCTTCTCGACCGCCGACGGCTCGGGCATCGAGGGCCTGTGGACCTACTACAACCGCTTCGGCCGCGCCGACACCTTGCGATTCCAGCTTCGCCTCGCCGACATCGACAGCCGGCTCGGGGCGGACCTGTCCCTGCCCCACTGGCTCCGCCCCGGTCAGACGCTCGCCCTCGGCACAGCGGTCGTGAACGAGGACACCGACGCCTATCGCCGGACGGCGGGCGTCCTCTCGGCCGATATCCGCCAGAGGATCGGCAAGACCTCCTGGTTCAGCTACGGTGTAGGGCTCGACGCGGGCCTGTACGACGAGAACCGCTTCGATCCCCTGACCCAGGCGCCACTGGCCATCACCCGCGACCTCGCCATCCTGACCGCGCGCGGCTCGGCCTATCTGGATCAGTCCAACGATCCGCTGAACCCCACGACCGGCTGGCGCGCCTCGCTGAACGTCCAGCCCACCGCCGTGACGGGCGAGGACACGCTGCTGTTCCTGCGCGCTGAGGCCCAGCTGACCGGCTATATCCCCTTGCAGGACGAGGCGAAGACGGTCGCCGCCGGCCGCATCCGGCTTGGCTCCATCCTCGGCGGCGACGAACTGACCATCCCGGCCGATCGCCTGTTCTACTCCGGCGGCGGCGGCTCGGTCCGGGGCTATGAGTATCAGGGCGTCGCGCCTCGCCTGCCCGACAATACCCCGCGCGGCGGCCTCAGCCTGTTCGAGGTTTCCGCCGAGATCCGCCGTGACCTAGGCCGCAACTTCGGGGCGGTGGCCTTCGTCGATGCGGGGGCTATCGGCTTCAACGAAGCGCCGGACTTCTCCAACCTGCGCTACGCGGTCGGTGTCGGCGCGCGCTACAACCTCTCCTTCGGACCGATCCGGGCCGACATCGCCTTCCCCCTCGACAAGCGCGACGGCGACGCCGACTTCCAGATCTACGTCAGCATTGGTCAGGCGTTTTGACCGAAGCGCCCAACACGCCCGAGCCCGAAACCCCGGCCCCGGACACCCCGGCCAAGGCCAAGGCCAAGAAGCGTCGTCGCACGCGGCTCGAGGCGCTGGCCTTCTTTGGGGGCATGGCGGTCGCGGGTCTTCTGGCGCTCGCGCTAATCCTGGCGGTGGGTGGACGGATGTATCTGATTTCCGGCCCTGGCCGGGAACTGGTCACCAGCTTTGTCACCGGCCAGAAGATCGGCCGCTATGGTGCCATCAACGTCGAGGGGCTGTCGGGCGACCTTTTCGACGACTTCACCATCCGCCGCGTCACCGTCACGGATGCGCAAGGGGTCTGGCTCGAAGCCACGAACGTCCGCGTCGACTGGACCTACTGGCCACTGGTCGCCCGCCGTTTCCACGCGACCGAGATCACGGCCGACCAGATCCGGCTGCTGCGCCGCCCCGAAGTCGAGCCGCCCGACGGCAGCCCGCCGCGCCCCCTCCCGCTCGATATCGACATCGACCGCTTCCAGGCGAATGTCGAACTGCTGGAAGGCTTCTCGAGGGAATACGGCCGATGGCGCCTGAACGGCGAAGTGAACGCGCCGCGTCGCGGAAACAAGTCCGCGACAGTCGAAGCGGTCAGCTTGAACCGGCCCGGCGACTATCTGCGCCTCGTCGGCACGATCGGCGACGGCCCCGAGGACCTGCGGCTGAACCTGCGCGCCAACGAAGCCGACGGCGGGCCGCTGGCGGGCTCCCTCGGCTATTCGCCGGACGAGCCCTTCTATGCATCGGCCGTCGTCAACGGCGAGGCGGTCAGCGCGACGGTGCGCACCGGAGACTTCACGCCCCTGACGATCCGGGGCCGCTATGGCGCGTCCGGGTCGCGCATCTCGGGCTATGTCGACTTCAGCGGTTCGGACCTGCTGGCCCCCTTCGTCCGCCGCATCGGCCGCACCGCCCGCTTCGGGTTCGCCTCCGTGCCCGAGGGGGACGACGCGACCGTCCACGGCGTCGCCTGGCGGCTGATTTCCGACAACCTCCAGTCCAGCGCCCGGGGTCGAGTGAACCTGACCGATCGCAGCGTGCTGGAGGAGGGCGTGACGCTCGCCGCCTCGACACCCTCGCTTACCCGCCTGACCGGCTCCCCGACCGGCGGTCCCGCCCGCTATGAAGGCGTCTTCACCGGAGACACGGCCCGCTGGGCGCTCGACGGCGCTGTCCGGTTGGAGCAGGCCACGCTCGCCAGTTATGCCGCCGCCGTCATCTCCGGCCCCCTGTCAATCTCCGCCGACGCCCGCCGCTACCAGGTCGCTGGCGACCTGACCGGCGCAGGAGGCCGCAGCGCCGGCATCGTCGGGGCCCTGCTCGGCACCTCGCCGCGCGTCCAGTTCGAAGCCGTCCGCCTGACCGACGGTGCCGTCTTGCTCCAGAGCATCGACGCCCGCGGCGAGGCCCTGACCTTGACGGGTGCCGGCCGGCGCAACCTGCTCGGAGGCCTCAGCTTCCGGGGCGACGCCCGCATCACCGACATCGGCCGCATCCGACCGGGCGCGCGGGGCGCCTTCGGCGGCCCCATCACCGCGGCCTCCGCTCGCTCTGGCGCGCCCTGGACCCTGACGTTTGACGGAAGCGGGGCCCGTCTTGCCACGGGGCTGGAGGAACTTGATCGTCTGCTGGGAGCCACGCCCCGGCTTCAACTGGCCGGCAATCTCGCCGACGGCCGTATCGCCGTCGAGCGCGCCAATCTGACCGGGGCGGCCGGGGCGGCCTCGGCACGGGGGCTCATCGAGCCCGAGGGTCGGCTGCGCCTTGCCCTTAACTGGAACGCGCGCGGCCCCTTCGGCGTCGGGCCCGTCGCCATCGACGGCACCATGACCGGCCAGGGTGCCCTGACCGGTACGCTGGCTGAGCCCCGCGCCGACCTCACCGCCCGCTTCGGCAGCATCGCCACCGGGGCCCTGCGCCTGACCGACGCCGATCTGATCCTCAGCTTCCGACGGGGCACCGACGCCTCGGACGGCCGGATCATGCTGACGGCCGGATCCAACTACGGTCCCGCCCGAGCGTCCGGCAATTTCTTCCTCGGCGGCGATCGCATCCGCCTGTCCGACGTCGACCTGAACGCCGGCGGCATCACGGCTCAGGGTTCCATCGCGCTCGCCAACAACACCCCTTCCAGCGCCGACCTGACCTTCACGGCCCGCCCGGGGGCCTTCCTCGCCGCCGGGACTGCTGATGGTCGCGTACGTCTGGCCGAAGGCACCGCGTCCGAGACCGCCATTCTCGACGTTACGGGCCGAAATGTCCGCTTCGCCGGATCTGGCTACACCATCCGCACCCTCACGTTGAACGGACGCGGCACGCTGGAGCGGCTGCCCTTCACCCTGGTCGCCGACGTCGGCGGTGCCACGGCGGTCGCCTTCGACGGCTCCGGCATCTTCTCCCGCCAGGGCGAGGCGACCAGCGTCACCCTGACCGGCGACGGTCGCGTGCGCGAGGTCGCCTTCGCCACGCGCAACCCCGCCGTCATTGCCCTCGCGGGCGACGGCCGCGTGGCGCGCGTTGATCTGGCCATTGGTGGCGGTGTCCTGATTGGCGAGCTCCGCCAGGATTCCGATGCAGCCATCATCCAGGCCGACCTGACCAGCGTCGAGCTGGGCTCCATCGCGCCCGATCTTCGCGGCAGCGTCACCGGCCGCGTCTCCCTGCGGGGGCAGGACGACGATCTCTCGGGCTCGGCCAACGTCAGACTGGCGGGCCTGCGCAGCATCGACGCCCCGCGCGGTCTCAGCGTCGACGGCGCTGTGCTCGCCACACTCGTGAACGACACCCTGCGGCTGCAAGCCAATGCCTCTGGGACCAACGCCGTCACCGCGACCGCAGACGTCACCTTGCCCGTCGAGGCCTCGGCCGCGCCGCTTCGTTTGGCCATCGCCCGCACCCGACCCATGTCGGGCGAGGTCGACATCGACGGCCAGATCCAGCCGATCTGGGACGTGTTCTTCGGGGGAGAACGCTCGCTGGCCGGTCAGGTCGACGCCAGTGCGACGCTCGGAGGGACGTTGGCGGCGCCGCTCCTCAACGGCAGGATGACCCTCGAGGAGGGTCGTTTCAGCGACAGTGGCTCAGGTCTCCTGCTCAACGACATGACCGTGTCGGCACGCTTCGACGACACCACCGCGCTCATTCAGGCCTTCCGCGCCAACGACAGGGATGACCGGCCCCGTGCACCGCCTCGCCCGGTTGGAACGATCGACGGGAGCGGCCGCATCGGCCTGCGAGAAGGGTCTGGTTCCAGCTTCCAGCTGGCTCTCGCCGGCTTTCACATCATCGACAATGACATCGCCACAGCCCGGGCGTCAGGCCCCTTGACCGTCGTGCGCGCCTCCGACGGCAACGTCACCCTGTCGGGCGAGATCAACGTCGACGCAGCCCGGATCGAGGCCAATCCGCCGGGCTCCAGCGGCATCGTCCGCATGGACGTGGTCGAGATCAACCGCCCCGGCGGCGATCCCGTGGAGCAGGAGGACACAACCTCTTCACGCGGCCCCCAGATCGGTCTGGATATCCGCCTGCGATCGCGCGGCGGCGAGGTCAGCGTCGAAGGCCGGGGCCTGAATGTGCTGCTGAACGTCAATGCCCGCGTCCAGGGCACGGTCAGTCAGCCCCAGCTGACAGGCACGGCCAACATCGTGCGCGGCGACTATGATTTCGCGGGCAAGCGCTTCGTCTTCGATCCGCGCGGGTCGGTCTCGCTATCCACGAATCCGGCTCTGATCGAACTCGATCTGACGGCGGTGCGGGACGACCCGGCGCTGACCGCCACCATCAGGGTGACCGGCACGGCGGCACGGCCCGAGATCGCGCTGACCTCGACCCCCCAGCTTCCGCAGGACGAGATCCTGTCCCAGGTCCTGTTCGGCCGCTCGGCGTCCCAGTTGTCGCCGCTCGAGGCGGCCCAGCTGGCAGCGAGCGTGGCCTCGCTGGCAGGCGGCGGCGGCTTCAACGTGGTCGGAAATCTGCGCGAACTGGCGGGTCTGGACCGCCTGTCCTTCAGCGGCGAGGCCTCGGCCCTGACGGTCGCCGGCGGCCGTTACATTACCGACGACGTTTATCTGGAAATCATCGGCGGCGGCGAGGGTGGAGCCGCCGTCAACGTCGAATGGCAGGTCCGCCGCAACCTGGCGATCACCAGCCAGTTCGGCGGCCAGGGCGACGCCAGCCTGTCGATCCGCTGGCGGCGTCAGTCCCGCGTTCCCGGCACGGTCCGCGAGGACCGACGCCCCAACCGCGACGATTGATGACGTCTGTCAGGGTTCGCGTTGCAACCGATGCAACATCATCGCGCCGCGAAGTGATGAGACCGCTCCAACCACTGCGACAGTGACGCCGGCCCACGAAACGACCTCTATCCATAGAGGCAGGACGGGCGGTCCCAGGTTCGAAGGCGAGTATCCGGAGACCCTGACCGCGACGCCCATCAGGATGCTGTAAGCTGTATAAGCCAGCCAGATGCCCGGGATCACCCGTGTCATCTTGCGCCACTGCACCCAAGCCAGAACACCGACGACGGCCGCCCACAGGAGAACGCCGAAAATCATAGACGCGGGGATGATGTAACCGACCAGGGCGGTCGCCATCTCGATGTCCGCTGGCGGCAGACCCTGGGCCTCGTACTGCTGTCGCAGAAGGTCATTGATCCACGAGGGGTCCACCGCCATCCAGATCGCAGTTGGAAGGCCGACCAGGAACGAAAACACGAGCACGATAGCGAAGGATTGAGCGGCCCACTGAGCCTCCGCCATGCCGCGAGGTTTCATGAGCGGGTTCATGGCTCGGAGCCACTTCGACATTGACTTAGCCCCTGAACGACCGACTCCCAGCCGGTCGTTCAGAGCTTAATCAGACTAGCGCGCCGCCTGCATCTGGAGCGTGTCCAGCTTGTTGATGCCGCGCAGCCCCGCGACGTGCAGCACCACCTGGATCACCATGATGACGAGGGAGAGGGCGATCTGCCAGGTCGGGATCGCCGGCGCGTTGGGCACCATGCCGGCCAGCAGCGGCGTCGCCGCCGTCGACAGGATGCCGTAGGCCAGGAGCACGAGGAACAGGATGGCGATCCACTTGCCCGGATTGCGCCACTGGATGATGCCGAAAATCAGCTGAACTACGGCCAGCCCACCGGTCAGGTAGAGCGCGAACTGCGCGCCCATTGCGGCGGCTTCGGCGTTCACCTCGCCTCCGCCCGCCGCCGACGCCACCGCGTCCTGCATCGCCTGCGGATTGGCGAACGACCATCCAACGGTGACCAGGGCGACGACCACCCCGATGAAGATCGATATCGCGCTCGCCTTGGCGGCCGCTTCGGCTTCGGCTTCCGACCGGATCGGCGCGGTGGGGTTCATTCCTGAAATCACGCTGGCCATGGGGCCCTCCCTGCAAAAGACAACCGTCCTTTACATGACAAGGAACCTTGACGCAAGCGGGGCAGGGACGCCGGATGCCTGCGGGCGGTCTGTGGGCGTCGAGACTTGCGCGGCAAGGCCGGCACAGGCACAAGGCAGCGCTCGCTCTGGACCGGCACACGCACCGCCGGTGGCTATCCTGGCCGCCCATCCGCCAGGAAACCGAGTCGCACCGCGCGGCTCATCCCTGTGAAACCGAATGTCCCTCATCGCTTCTGCGCGCCAGCAGTGGCTCGCCAATCCACGACGCGACCTTCTGGCCGGCACCGTCGTCGCCCTGGCCCTGATCCCGGAGGCCATTGCCTTCTCGATCATCGCCGGGGTCGACCCGGCCGTCGGTCTCTACGCCAGTTTCGTCATCGCCGTGACCATCGCCTTCGTCGGCGGACGCCCGGCCATGATCTCGGCCGCGACCGGTGCCATGGCCCTGCTGATGGTCGGCCTGGTGCGCGATCACGGGCTGGAATACCTGTTCGCGGCGTCGCTCCTGACCGGCGTGTTCCAGATCATCGTGGGCCTGTTCAGGCTGGGCCGCTACATCAAGTTCGTGTCGCGCAGCGTGATGACGGGCTTCGTCAACTCCCTCGCCATCCTGATCTTCCTGGCCCAGATGCCCGAGCTGATCGGGGCCAACTGGCAGACCTTCGCCCTGGTCGGGGCGGCCCTCGTCATCATCTACGGCTTTCCGCGCATCACACGGGCAGTCCCATCGCCACTGGTCGCTATCGTGGCCATCAGCGCCCTCGTGATCGTCCTGGGGTTGGATGTCCGGACCGTGGGCGACATGGGTCAGATGCCCTCGACCCTGCCGATGTTCCACCTGCCGAACGTCCCTCTGACGTGGGAGACGCTGACGATCATCGGGCCGGTCGCGGCAACACTGGCCTTCGTCGGCCTGTTAGAGAGTCTGCTGACCGCCAACCTGCTGGACGACATCACCGATACGCCTTCGGACAAGGACCGCGAGACGCGCGGCCAGGGCATCGCCAACATCGCCTCGTCCCTGTTCGGCGGCATGGCGGGGTGCGCCATGATCGGCCAGTCGATCATCAATGTGACCAGCGGCGCGCGGGGACGGCTGTCGACCCTGTGGGCGGGGCTGTTCCTGCTGTTCCTGATCCTGGTGCTTCAGGACTGGGTGGCGCAGATCCCGATGGCGGCCCTGGTGGCCGTGATGATCATGGTCTCGGTCGGCACCTTCGACTGGGGCTCGGTCCTGCGACTGCGCTCCACGCCGATCCAGTCCTCGATCGTCATGATCGCGACGACGGCGACGGTAGTGGTGACCCACGACCTGTCCAAGGGCGTAGTTCTGGGCGTCATCCTGTCGGCGATCTTCTTCATGCGAAAGGTCGGCAAGACCGTCGTCGTCGAGGAGATCGAGGTGCCCCAAGAGGGCCATCTGCGCTATCGCGTCACCGGCAACCTGTTCTTCGCCTCGGCCGATGTCTTCGCCGCCGCCTTCGAGCACCACGGCCACCCAAAGCGCGTCGAGATCGACATGACCGACGCCCACCTGTGGGACCTGACCGGCGTGGCCGCCGTGGACAAGGTGGTGTTCCGCTATCGCCGCCAGGGGGCTGAGGTCGAGGTCATTGGCATGAACGCGGCGGCCCGGACCCTGGTCGACAAGGTCGGTCGTCACGACAAGGACCATCTTCCAGCCGCCGCTGCTCACTGACGACGGTCGTATGGCCCTGAGACCGATCAGGCCTGGATCGGCCGGGCTCCATCCGCCACGGACGCATCCGGCGTGAACTCCCGCCGTATGTTCGCGATCTGGTCGTCGAGCGCCCCGATCCGCTTCAGCGCCAGCGACGCCGCCCACCGCGCGGCCAGCTCCGGCGTCGACATGGCCTCCGTGAAGCGGGGTCTCCCGCCCCGGCTGCGGATCACGGCGTTGGTGTAGAGGGCGCCGTTCCGGAACCGCGACGGCCAGGTCTGGAAATCCATCGACAGGCTGACGCAGAACTTGTCCAGGTTCTCGACCCTGTGCGGCGCATAGAAGGGCCAGGTCAGGGCCTCCCCGGGCTCGAGATCGAAGACCTGGGCGTCCTGTTCGAAAGCGAGTGCGTAAGGGATTTCCTCGGTGGTCTGGCGCGCGACGACCTTTTCCATCGCGATTTCTGGCAGATGCCTCTCGTCGCCCGGATAGACGAACAGCCGCTTGCGACCCCTCAGGTGAAACAGGATCACGCCTGCCGCGTCGAAGTGATAGGGCACCCGGGCAACCGGGGACGAGATGATCAGCTGCCCCGCGTTCTTGACCGCCCTCATGCCGGGATAGGCCGCCTCGATGCGCCGAAACTCGCCCATCGCCGCCGCCCAAAGGTCGGGGCAACCGGCTTCCGCGTTCCTCAGATTGACCCACAGCCGCCCGCCCTGGATCGCCGCCAGCAGCTGCTCGCCTGTCAGGTCGCCCTTGTCGCCGGTCTTCAATAAGACCTGCCCCTCGGCGTCATAGTCATACAGGTTGATGTCGATCAGATCGGCCGGATAGCGGTGCAGGATCTCGGCCAGGGCCTCGTCGGAGGCGAAGCCCTGCTCCACCAGGCCGTGCGGGTGCTTGGCGGCCTCGGCGATGGGGCCGGGATAGCGGGTGCGGCGGGCGTCGGGGGTCATGCTTGTCCTGTTCACACAGAGGCCTGGCGGCCGGTCGCCTTCTTCATGGCCACGCCGGCGGCGGCGACGGCGCCCATCAGCCGGTTGGCGGAGGTCGTTTCGCAGGCCTCGATGGCGGCCCAGCGCCGGCGCACGCTGGTCCTCAGCCGCTCGGCCCGCCCGCCCGCCGCCCCGTTCAGCAGGCCGACCGCGGCGTCCGAAAGCGCCGCGCCCAGTCCGGGTTTCAGCACCACGGCCTCGCGCACACCCTGGGACGCATTGCAGAAGTACTTCTTGTAGCCCTCGCCCCCGAACCCGAAGTCGAACACGCGGAACCCGTCCGCGCAGCCCAGCTTCATGGTGTCCAGCGTCAGCAGGATCCCCGGCGAGCACCGTGCCATCGCCGGCTCATAGGCCGGGAACCAGAAGTGATATCGGTCGCCTGCGTGCAGCGAATACTCGATCGCCGCCAGCCGATCCCCACTCCACAGCGCCGCCATGGACGCGCCGAAATCCTCGCGCCCATCGGTCATCAGGGCGTGCAGCAGATCACGCGTCCAGCCGCAGGCGAAGATGTCGTGACGCCCCGTGCGGGCATACTGCTCGCGTTTCAGGGCGATCAGATGATCCAGCAGCGCCGGGTCAGTCAGACCCCGCTCGACCCGGACCGCGCCCTGTTCGGCCTCCAGGCTGCGCCGCGCCCGCTCCTTGTCCTTGAAATACTTGCTCCAGGTTTGGCGTCGCTCGGCGTACCAGACCTCGTATCCCTCTTCGGGCGTAATGGTCATCAGGGTCTCGCGCGGCTCGCCGACGCCCGACGGCCCGACCCAGGCCGAGACGTTCAGACGCGGGGCACCCAGCAGGGCCGCGACCGTCTCCAGCGGCGGCGCATCGCCGGGCATGGCGATGACGCCGTGATAGTCGTTCATCGGCGCGCCCAGCGGCTGGATCGCCGCTCCGCGCCTCTGGTGGGGAAAATAGCCGACCGTTCGCCCGTCCCGGCTCAGGATCGCCACGGCCGCGTCCGGGCTGATCCGCCCCGCGATCTCGGTGAACTCGAAGCGGAAATAGGGGCTGGCCAGGTCCGGATTGGCGTCCGTCATGGCCCGCCACAGCACGCGGTCGGCCAGCGTCAGCTGGTCGGTCGTGACAATCTCGATCTGTAGCGATCCGGCCATGCGCATCCCCATCGTGCGTCCTTCCGCAAGACGCGTTCCGGCCGGGACCCTGCCACGGGCGCCATTTCGGCACGGTTCAGAGGCGTGGTGAACGAAAGGTTGGCCGGGAGCCTTGCCGCGTCCGGAACGTTGCCATGGCCTGCAAGGAGCCCTCCATGACCGACCCCGTCCGCGACCCCGGCTATTCGTCGGACTACGAGGAAGAAAAGCCCGTCGGCGACGGTCGCCCCCCTCGCCCAGCCCAGGAGCCTGCAGGCTCCAGAGGTTCCTCCAACTCCGGCGAAACCGCCACCGACCCGGCGACCGGGGAGCCGAACAGATAGGACCGGCAGCCAGAGCCCAAAACCCGCTCTCCCTCCCCTTCAGCAGAGGTCAGAGACGAACGGCCGGGAGGGGCGGCCCGCCGATCCATGGGCGATGACGGGGGTCTGGCTCACCTGCGCCACACGTCGCCCCCCGAATCTGGGAGGACTAAGTGAAAACCGACCTACTCCGTCGCCGAAACCGCGCTCGGATCCTCGATCACCACGCCCGGCCCCAGCACCATGACCCCCGCCAGCAGCACCGCCGCCATCGCCGCCAGCGCCGTCGCGCCGAGCAGGCCCAGCGCCCCGGCCTTCCTCGCCGGCGCGACCAGCACGCCGCGCGCGGCTTCGATCTGGGTCATCGCATCGGCCATGGCGGGCGCTCCCTCGGTTCGACTGCGACCTCACGCCCATTCGGTTAACCAAGAGTTGCCGCGCCTCCTCGCTTGGCGATGCGCCAGCCAGCCCCTAGAAGCGGCTCATGATCCTCGTCGTCGATAACTACGACAGCTTCACCTACAACCTCGTCCACTACCTCGCGGAGCTGGGCGCGGAGACGCATGTCGTCCGCAACGACGACCTGACCGTCGACGAAGCCTGGGCGCTGAAGCCCGAGGCCATCCTCCTGTCCCCCGGCCCCTGCGCCCCGGATCAGGCCGGCATCTGCCTGCCCATCCTGACCACCGCGCCCGACGACATGCCGATCCTGGGCGTCTGCCTGGGTCATCAGGCCATCGGCCAGGCCTTCGGCGGCGACGTGATCCGGGCCAAAACCCTGATGCACGGCAAGACCTCGCCGATCACCCACGACGGTCGCGGCCTGTTCAAGGGCCTGCCCAGCCCCTTCACCGCCACCCGCTATCACAGCCTGGCGGTCTCCAGAGCGACCCTGCCCAATACGCTGGACGTCACCGCCTGGACCGAGGACGGCGAGATCATGGGCGTCCAGCACCACGAACGGCCCATCCACGGCGTCCAGTTCCACCCGGAATCCATCGCCACCGAGCACGGCCACGACCTGATCGCCAACTTCCTGGACCTGGCCAACGTCCGCCGCCTCGCGGTCGTCTGATGTCCGACACCATCAAGCCCCTGCTGGCCAAGCTGGTCGACGGCCAGGTCCTGACCGAGGCCGAGGCGGGCGACTTCTTCGCCGCCTGCCTGCGCGGCGAGCCCACCCCGGCCCAGGTCGCCGCCGCCGTCACGGCGCTGCGCATCCGGGGCGAGACCGTGCCGGAGATCACCGCCTTCGCCCGCGCCATGCGCTCGGCCGCCGCCCCCTTCGAGACGCCCTTCGACGTCATCGACACCTGCGGCACCGGCGGCGACGGCGCCCACACCTTCAACATCTCCACCGCCGCCGCGCTGGTGCTCGCCGGCGCGGGCCTCAAGGTCGCCAAGCACGGCAACCGCGCGCTCAGCTCCAAGTCCGGATCGTCGGACGTGCTGGCCGCGCTGGGCGTCGACCTCATGGCCCCGGCCGAGCGCCAGAAGCAGGCCCTGGACGAGGCCGGCATCTGCTTCCTGTTCGCCCCCGCCTATCATGGCGCCATGCGCCATGTGACGCCGATCCGCGCCGAGATCGGCTTCCGCACCGTCTTCAACCTGCTGGGCCCCCTGTCGAACCCCGCCGGCGCCCGGCGTCAGGTCATGGGCGTCTACGACCCCCGCCTGCTGGAACCCCTCGTCGAGGTGCTGGGCCGCCTCGGCGCTGTCCGCGCCTGGACCGTCCACGGCCAGGGTCTGGACGAGCTCACCACCACCGGCCCGACCGACGTCGCCGAGTGGAAAGACGGCGCCGTCCGCCGCTTCCAGATCACGCCCGAGGACGCCGGCCTGCCCCGCGCCAGCCTCGCCGACCTGCGCGGCGGCGACGCGGAAGAGAACGCTGCGGCCCTTCGCGCCCTGCTTGACGGCGCCCCCGGCCCCTATCGCGACGTGGTGCTGCTCAACGCCGCCGCCGCCCTGGTCGTCGCCGACCGCGCCGCCGATCTGAAGGACGGCGTGGCCGTCGCCGCCCGCGCCATCGACGATGGCTCGGCCGCGCGGTCTCTGGAGACCCTGGCCCGCATTACCTCCGCTCCGGCCGAGGTGCCCGAGGCATGACCGACATCCTCGAACGGATCGCCGCCTACAAGCGTGACGACGTCGCCGCGCGCAAACGCGAGCGCCCCTTCGCCGAGATCGAATCGCTCGCCCTCGTCGCCGGCATGCCGCGCGGCTTCACCGCCGCCCTGCGAAAGAAGGCCGAGCCGGGCCGCCCCGCCCTGATCGCCGAGGTCAAAAAGGCCAGCCCCTCCAAGGGCCTGATCCGCGCCGACTTCGACCCGCCCGCGCTCGCCCGCGCCTATGAGGCCGGCGGCGCCGCCTGCCTGTCGATCCTGACCGACGGGCCGAGCTTTCAGGGCGACGATGCCTATCTGGTCGCCGCCCGCGCCGCCGTCGCCCTGCCCTGTCTGCGCAAGGACTTCCTCGTCGATCCCTGGCAGGTCGCAGAGAGCCGCACGCTCGGCGCCGACTGCATCCTGATCATCCTGTCGATGGTCGATGATTCGCTGGCGGCCGACCTGCTGGCCGAGGCCCGCCGATTCGGCATGGACGCCCTGATCGAGACCCACGACGAGGCCGAAATGGCCCGCGCCGCCGCGCTGGGCAGCGAGCTGATCGGCGTCAACAACCGGTCGCTGCGCACCTTCGAGGTCGACCTGAACACCACCGCCCGCATGGCGCATCTGGCACCGGCGAACGCCCTGCTGGTGGCTGAGAGCGGCATCTTCACCCCCGCCGACGTCACCGCGGTCGCCGAGGCGGGCGCGGGCGCGATTCTCGTTGGCGAGAGCCTGATGCGTCAGCCAGATGTGGAAGAGGCGACGCGCAGGTTGCTTACCGTATTGTGAGCAAAGGACTTCAGCGGCTTGAGCGACTTGCAACGGCGAGCCCTTCCCCTCGAGGGGGAAGGGTTGGGATGGGGTGGAGGCACGATGCTTCCTCTGACCCACGGAGACTCCGAGCGCTTCGACATGACTTCGGCGTGGCCGTGCCCTTCCCCAAGACCCGGGCTCCACCCCATCCCCGGCCCTTCCCCCTCCAGGGGAAGGGAGAAGGATGTGCCCCTCCGCCGTTAAGTTGACATTCACCAAGAACACTTACAGAACATCGGCAACGGTTCACGACTTGTTCTGAAGGCCTCCGCCGATGCTCACGCGCAAACAGCACGAACTCCTGATGTTCATCCACGAACGCATCAAGGAGACGGGCGTCTCGCCCTCCTTCGACGAGATGAAGGAAGCGCTGGATCTGGCGTCCAAGTCGGGCATCCACCGCCTGATCACGGCGCTGGAGGAACGCGGCTTCATCCGCCGCCTCGCCCACCGCGCACGGGCGCTGGAGGTCATGAAGCTGCCGGAACAGGCCACGGCGGGCGCGCCGCGCGGGCGCGCCGGCTTCACGCCAGCGGTCATCGAGGGCGGCGGCCGCAGCCAGCCGGCCGAAGCCGCCAACGACACCCGCGAACTGGTCCTGGTCGGCAAGATCGCCGCCGGCGCCCCCATCGCCGCGCTCCAGGGCGACAACGGCCGCTATTCCGTGCCCGAGGCCATGCTGGGCGCGGGCGAGCACTACATGCTGGAGATCGAGGGCGATTCGATGATCGAGGCCGGCATCCTCGACGGCGACCTGGTCGTCATCAAGAAATCCGACACGGCGACGTCGGGCGAAATCGTCGTTGCCCTGGTCGAAGGCGAGGAGGCGACGCTGAAGCGGCTGCGCAAGAAGGGCGGCTCCATCGCGCTCGAGCCCGCCAACCGCAACTACGAAACCCGCATCTTCGGCCCCGACCAGGTCGAGGTCCAGGGCAAGCTGGTGGGGCTCATCCGCCGGTATCACTGAGTTCTTGATTTCCGCTCATCCCCGCGAAAGCGGGGACCCAGTCCTTTGGGCGATGAACGGTCAGGCCGGAGACAAGAAAGCGATCCCAGCACTCTGCCTCGCTTAAGCACTGGGTCCCCGCTTTCGCGGGGATGAGCGGAAAGTGGGAGTGTCTACCCCTCCCCGTCCGGATCCCCGATCCGGCTCCAAGGCCGGTCGCCCCGCACATCCGATGTCCACAGCGCCCGCCAGCCGTCCTCGCCGCGCCATAGCTCCACCGCCCCGCCCCGCGCGAAGTCGACGCCGTCCAGCACCAGCCGCTCGGCGCACGCCGGCGGCAAGGCGTTGACGACGGCCCGCACGCTCACCACCTCCGCCGCGCGACATAGGTCGTCCAGCTGAACCGCATCAGGTTCCCGCCTCCCCCACCACAGGGCGACCGGCGCCGCCCCGTCCGTCGGCGCGCACGCCGTCCGCTGACAGACCCACCCCTCGGCCGCCCTCGGCGTCAGCTCCAGCCCCCTTCGCCTTGACCACAGGTCCGCCGCGAACGCCCGCACTCCGGGCCGCACCACCACGGCCCGCCCGCCCTCGCTCCAGGCCGCGTTGGTCCCAGCGTCGCCGATCCACATCGTCGGCGTCTCCATCCTTGGCCACAGCAGGACCGCGCAGGCGAACGGCAGGCCCAGCCACCGCAACCGCCCCTTCCACAGACAGACAAACAGCACCCCGAGGAAGGCGATCGCCAGCACATAGTCGGGCGCGCTCGAAACCGTCCGGACCGCGCCGGGCAAACCTGCCGTCCAGTGCCCGATGGCCAGCATCGCATCGACGCCCTTGCCCGCGACCCACAGGAACGGCCCGCCCAGTCCCAGTGGCTCCAGGACCGCGCCCAGCGCCAAGGCTGGCATCATCAGAAAGTCGGCGATGGGCGAAGTCCCGAGGTTGGCGACCAGTCCGTACATCGCCATCCGGTTGAAGTGTTGCACGGCGAACGGCCCGGTCGCCGCGCCAGCCACGAAGCTGGCGGTCACCGCGGCCAGGATCCAGTGGCCGCCGGTCTGGATCACAGCGATGGGCCACGGCACGCCCATGTCCCTTACCCGGCGGGGCCAGCTTTCCGCCAACGCCACCAGGGCGGCCGTCGCCGCGAACGACATCTGGAACCCCGGCGTCACGATGGCCTCGGGCTGGATCAGCAGCACGATCATGGCCGCGACCGCCAGGGCGTGCATGGTGATCGCGGGTCGGTCCAGCAGGACCGCGGCGAACGCCACCGAGGCCGTGATCGCCGCCCTCTGCGCCGGCGGCGGCGCGCCGGACACGACCAGATAGCTGCCGACCGCGATCAGGCCGACGATGGCCGCGATCTTCTTGCCGTTGACCCGGAGCGCCAGCCACGGCCACGCCGCCACGCCCAGCCTGACGCCGAAGAAGACGAACCCGCCCACGATCGCCATGTGCAGGCCCGAGATCGACAGGATGTGCGCCAGGCCGCTGTCGCGCATGGCATCCAGATCCTCTCGCGCGATCCAGGTCTCATGGCCCGTCACCATCGCCGCCGCGATCCCGCCCGTCCGTTCGCCCAGACGCGCCACGATCCGTTCGGCGAGCGCGAACCGCGCCGCATTGATCGCCATGGTTCGCTTCAGCCCCTCCGGCGGTTCGGGCAACGCCACGGCCCGTGTCTCGCCCAGCCCGAACGCCGTCCCGCCCATGCCGAGAAAAAAGGCGTTCCGCCCAAAGTCATAGGCCCCAGGACTGGCCGGCGGCGGCGGCGGATTGAGAATGGCGAACAGCCGGATCGCCTCGCCCGGCCTGGGCGGTTCGCCCCGCACTGTGGCCCTCAACCGGATCGGCGTCTCCTCAGGGGTAAGGCCGCGAATCCGCACCGGTGCCAGCACCACCCGATGGCCCCGGTCGCCCGGACTGTCGACGTCCAGAACCCAGCCCTCGACCACCGTCGGCTCGGCCATCGCCGGCGCGATCGGCGCCGTCACCCGCTCGGTCCGAACCTTGGCCACCGCCAGCCCCAGCGCCAGACACGCCAGCAGCATCAGCGGCAGGGTCACCGCTCGCCCTGCCCCCAGCCGCCGTACCGCCAGCCAGACCCCGGCCGCCACGGCCGCCGTTGCGATCAGCGGCCACAGCGGAGGCTCGGTCTTGAGGGCGAAATACACCGCCGCCCCGCCGCCGAACGCCACCGGGGCCCACAGCCGCCAGCGCAGGCTCTGCGCCACCGCCTCGGCCCTCAGCCACGCCGCCACGCGGCGCGAAAACCCCGGCCGCGCGACGCTGGGATTCAGAGGATCAGGCGCTATAAGGGCGGCCCGACCGGACCCCTCCCCCATGCCCGCAGCCCCCTCGACCCCTGTCGTCACCCGCTTCGCTCCCTCGCCGACCGGCTCCCTCCACATAGGAGGCGCAAGAACGGCGTTGTTCAACTACCTTTACGCGAAAGGTCGAGGCGGCAAGTTCCTGATCCGCGTGGAGGACACAGACCGTGAGCGCTCCACCGACGAGGCGGTCAAAGCCATCTTCGACGGCCTGTCCTGGCTTGAGCTGTTCGCCGACGAGGATCCCGTCTTCCAGTTCGCCCGCGCCGACCGCCATCGCGAGGTCGTGAACCAGCTGCTGGAAACCGGCCACGCCTACCGAGACTTCCTGTCGGCCGAGGAAACCGGGGCGCTACGCGATACCGCCAAGGCCGAGGGCCGCGACTTCGTCTCGCCCTGGCGCGACCGCGAGCCGACGGTCGACGATCTGGCCCAGCCTCATACCGTCCGCTTCCGCCGGCCGCTCGACACCGCCGTCGTCGTCGACGATGCCGTGCAGGGGACGGTGCGCTGGGAGACCTCGGCGCTCGACGACCTCGTCATCCTGCGCTCGGACGGAGCCCCGACCTACAACCTCGCCGTCGTCGTCGACGACCACGACATGGGCGTGACCCACGTCATCCGGGGTGACGACCATCTGAACAACGCCGCGCGCCAGAGCCTGATCTACGACGCGCTCGGCTGGCCGCGCCCGACGTTTGCCCACATCCCCCTGATCCACGGGCCGGACGGGGCCAAGCTGTCCAAGCGGCACGGCGCCCAGGCTGTCCACGAATACGCCGAGATGGGCTATCTGCCCGAGGCCATGCGCAACTACCTGGCCCGCCTCGGCTGGGCCCACGGCGACGACGAGCTGTTTTCCGACGAACAGGCGCAGGACTGGTTCGACCTCGACGCCATCGGCAAGGCCCCGGCCCGCCTGGATTTCGACAAGCTGGCCCACGTCAACGCCCACTGGCTGCGGCTCGCCGCCGACGACCGCCTGGCCAAGCTGACGCTGGACGCCCACCTCGCGGCCGGTCGCGCGCTCAACGAAGGCGACGAGGCCCGACTCCAGCAGGCCATGCCCTTCGTCAAGGACCGGGCCAAGACCCTCATCGAACTGGCCGACCAGGCGGCCTTTGTGCTGGCCCGTCGCCCGCTCCCGCTCGACGACAAGGCGCGCGCCCTGCTCTCGGGCGAAACCGCGGACCGCATCGCCCGCCTAAGAGACCGGCTGGCGCTCTTCCAGTCCTGGGACGTCTTCGCGCTGGAGGCCGAGCTCAAAGCCTTCGCCGAGGAAGAGGGTGTTGGATTCGGCAAGATCGGACCGCCGATGCGCGCGGCCCTGACCGGCGGGCTCGTTTCGCCCGATATCGCCCGCATCCTTTCGGCCTTGGGGCGCGAAGAGGCTCTGGGGCGCTTGGATGATGCGCTGCAACAGACTAAGTGAACGTCCATAACCTTTCCGAGGCGGCTGGCCCGACCGGCCGCGACACTCCAGTACAAAGGGGCCGCTGATGAGCGACGTGTCCAAACCCGCCGGTACGGCGACCCTGACCTACGAAGGCAAGACCGTTGAGATGCCGGTGCTGGCGGGCTCCACCGGCCCCAATGTCATCGACATCAGAAAGCTCTACGCCGCGACCGACGCCTTCACCTTCGACCCGGGCTTCACCTCCACGGCCGCCTGCGAGAGCGGCCTGACCTTCATCGACGGCGACGTGGGCACCCTGCTTCATCGCGGCTATCCGATCGATCAGCTGGCCTCGAAATCGAACTTCATCGAGGTCTGCTACCTGCTGCTGCACGGCGAGCTTCCGAACGCGGCCCAGTACGCCAAGTTCGAGAACAACGTGACCATGCACACCATGCTGCATGCCCAGTTCGACCGCTTCTTCGAGGGCTTCCGCCGCGACGCCCATCCCATGGCGATCATGGTCGGCGCGGTCGGCGCGCTGTCGGCCTTCTACCACGACAGCCTGGACATCCATGACGCCCGCCAGCGCGACATCTCGGCCATCCGCCTGATCGCCAAGATGCCGACCATCGCCGCGCGCGCCTACAAATACTCGATCGGCCAGCCGTTCGTGTGGCCCAGGAACGACCTGAACTACGCCGAGAACTTCCTGCGCATGTGCTTCGCCGTCCCGGCCGAGGACTATGTGGTCAATCCGGTTCTGGCCCGGGCCATGGATCGCATCTTCATCCTGCACGCTGACCATGAGCAGAACGCCTCGACCTCGACGGTGCGTCTGGCCGGTTCGTCGGGCGCCAACCCCTTCGCCTGCATCGCCGCCGGCATCGCCTGCCTGTGGGGCCCCTCGCACGGGGGCGCCAACGAGGAGGCGCTGAACATGCTGAAAGAGATCGGCACCCCGGAGAAGATCCCGGAGTTCATCGAGGGCGTGAAGGCCAAGAAATACAAGCTGATGGGCTTCGGCCACCGGGTCTACAAGAACTACGATCCGCGCGCCAAGGTGATGAAGGAGAGCGCCGACGAGGTGCTGGCCGCCGTCGGCGATCCCAACGATCCCCTGTTCCAGGTCGCCAAGGAGCTGGAGCGCATCGCCCTGAACGACGAGTATTTCATCGAGCGCAAGCTGTTCCCGAACGTGGACTTCTATTCGGGCATCACCCTGTCGGCGATGGGCTTCCCGACCTCGATGTTCACCGTGCTGTTCTCGCTGGCCCGCACCGTCGGCTGGATCGCCCAGTGGCAGGAAATGATGGCCGATCCGTCCCAGAAGATCGGCCGCCCGCGCCAGCTCTACACGGGCCCGACCGAGCGGGACTACGTGCCGATCCAGTCGCGGGGCTGACGCCCTCCCCCGCCAGGGGAAAAGGGACCAATGACCGCCGACTTCACCCTCCAGGTCCACGACAGCCTCGCCGCCATTGGCCGCGAGGCGTGGGAGACCTGCGCCGCCTCGACCGGCGATCCGTTCGTCAGCTTCGACTTCCTGCACGCCTGCGAGGCCTCGGGCAGCGCCGTGCCGCGCGCGGGCTGGGCCGGGCGGCATCTGACGTTGCGCGACCCCGACGACCGGGTCGTCGGCGTCATGCCCCTCTGGCTCAAGGGCCACAGCCAGGGGGAGTACGTCTTCGACCACAGCTGGGCCGAGGCCTATCAGCGGGCGGGCGGGCGGTATTATCCCAAGCTGCTGTCGGCCGTGCCCTTCACGCCCGCCACCGGGCCGCGCCTGATCGCCCATCCGGACGCGGACGCCACGACGGTGCGCGAAGCCCTGATCCAGGGGGCCCTGACCCTGTGCGAGCGGCTGGACCTGTCATCGCTGCACGTCAACTTCCCGACCGAGGCCGAGTGGCGGCTGATGGGCGACCGGGGCCTGCTGCTGCGCCAGGACATGCAGTTCATCTGG
Organism: Brevundimonas sp. AAP58; assembly: GCF_001295975.1. Lineage (GTDB taxonomy): Bacteria > Pseudomonadota > Alphaproteobacteria > Caulobacterales > Caulobacteraceae > Brevundimonas. Next base: position 40,691 of record NZ_LJHU01000022.1, read on the forward strand.
CGAAACGACGGATATTTGACCTTCGACGACTTCCTCGCCGCCCTGTCGTCGAACCGGCGAAAGACCATCCGCCGCGAACGCCGCGACGCCCAGGCCGATCTCGACATCCGTGTGTTGACCGGATCGGACATCACCGAGGCCCACTGGGACGCCTTCTTCGCCTTCTACATGGACACGGGGTCGAGGAAGTGGGGCCGCCCCTACCTGACCCGCGCCTTCTTCAGCCTGATCGGTCAGACGATGGCCGACCGTATCGCCCTGATGATGGCCTTCCGGGGCGAGACGCCGATCGCCGGCGCCCTGAACTTCATCGGCCGCGACGCGCTCTACGGCCGCCAGTGGGGCGCGCTGGAGGAGGTGCCCTTCCTCCATTTCGAGCTCTGCTACTACCAGGCCATCGACTTCGCCATTTCGCGCGGCCTCAACCGCGTCGAGGCGGGCGCCCAGGGCGAGCACAAGATCGCCCGCGGCTACCTCCCCACCCCCGTCTACTCCGCCCACCACATCGCCGACATGGCGCTGAGGGTCCCGGTGGAGCGGTATCTGGAGCAGGAGCGGCGGGGCGTGGAGGCGGAGATCGCCGGGCTGACGGCGGAGTTGTCGCCGTTTCGACGCTGACGAGAAACGGGGCACACCCCTTCGCGAGGATCTCCCAGAGGCCTAAGCTCTGACCATGATCGACTTCTTCAAGACATGGCTGCCCCAAATCATCAGCTACGCCGAGTTGGTCAGCGACGGTCGCCTGCGTCGGACGTGGGAGGCAGGAAGCCAGGAGACCTCTGCATATTACACGGGGGAGTTGGACGAGCAGGTTTTTGGCGACTTGCAATCCGAGGACATCGACAAAGAGTTGGCGATCCATTTGACGGATCACCCAAACCTAGCCGCGTCCATTCAGTCGTTTCTCCGGTCGCTCGGAGAGCTAATCCTCAAGGCTGATAGAGACCTCGATGTTGAGCGGTGGGGTAGTCGCAAACTCGATACCGCTGAGGTTCAAGCAATCTTCGAATGGGAGGAGTGGCGGGCGACAGAAGCATGCGCGAATGATGTGCTCGCCCAAGCGTCCCTAGCGGGCTTTTCCTCGCGCGACTTCGAACCTCTGTAGATCTACGGCGGCGCCTACCCCCGCTCCGCCGCCGCCGCGAACGCCCGCGCGATTTCCCCGTCCACCGCCGCCGCGTCATCCAGTTCCACCACCGCCGTCAGCCGCTCGGACCAGCTTTCCTTTCGCACCGCCGCCGACAGCCGCGCCGACGCCTCCGGCTCCAGCTTCAGCCCCAGAAGCGCCCGGCCGCCCTTCAGCGGGCGCATCGCGGCGAACTGCACGGACCGGCTCCATGCGGTGTAGCCCTTCCTCTGGGTGGGGATGACGCCGCCCGTCCCCGCCGCGATCCGCTCCACCGCCTCCAGGATCGCCAGCGAGCCCTCGTCCTTCCACAGCGCCGCGCGCAGGCCGTCGGGATCGTCCCAGCCCAGCCCGCCCGGATCGGCGGCGGAGATGACGTAGGAGGCGTGGTTGATGCCCAGGCCGTGGTTCGCCTTCAGCCAGGCGGCCTGCTTCTTCGGCCCCGTCTCCGGACAGGCCTTCAGCACCTCGACCCAGGCGCCCAGCGGCCTGCCGGTCTGCGCCTCCAGGTTCGCCTGCACCGTGGCGAACCACTTCTTCTGCCGCTCGGTCATCTGGATCGTGGTCATGGTCTGTCCATCCGGGCGAACCTCGAAAGGGGTTCATCACAGCGATCACAGCGTATCACGGCGAACACGGCGAGAGCATCGTCGTGGCCACGCACGGGGTCCCGCTGTGCTCTCTGTGGCTTTCCTTCCGCCGTGCCCGCTGTGAAGAAACCTTTCTCGCCTGCGGCGCGCCCTTCGCCCCGACCCCCGGAAGCACTACCTTACCGAATCCCATGCCCATCCGCCGCCTCCCGCCCGAGACCGTCAACCGCATCGCCGCCGGCGAGGTGGTCGAACGCCCGGCCAGCGCCATCAAGGAACTGGTCGAGAACGCGCTCGACGCCGGCGCGCGCCGCATCGAGATCCAGGCCGACGGCGGGGGCCTGAGCCGCATCCTGATCGCCGACGACGGCCACGGCATGGCCCCGGACCAGCTGGCGCTGGCGGTCGAGCGCCACGCCACCTCCAAGCTGGAGCCCGACGACGCCGGCGACGTCGACCTGCTGCGCATCCACACCCTGGGCTTTCGCGGCGAGGCCCTGCCCTCCATCGGCTCGGTCGCCCGCCTGACCATCACGAGCCGCAGCGCCGGCGGCGACGCGCATCAGATCACCGTCGAGGGCGGCGACACCCGCCCGGTCGCCCCCGCCGCCTTCCCCGGCCCGCACGGGGCCCGCGTCGAGGTCCGCGACCTGTTCTACGCCACCCCCGCCCGGCTCAAGTTCATGAAGTCCGAGCGCGCCGAGGCCATGGCCATCTCCGAGGAGATCAAGCGCCAGGCCATGGCGCACGAGGCCGTCGCCTTCACCCTCGACCTCGACGGCCGGACGGTGCTGCGCCTGCCCGCCGAACACCCCGGCGACGAGGGGCGGCTGAAGCGGCTCGCCGCCCTGCTGGGCCGCGACTTCGAGGCCAATGCCCTGCTGATCGACCAGTCGCGCGAGGGCATTCGCCTGTCCGGCTATGCGGGCCTGCCGACCTACAGCCGCGGGAACGGCGCGCATCAGTATCTGTTCGTCAACGGCCGCCCGGTACGCGATCGCCTGCTGCAAGGGGCGCTGCGCGGGGCCTACGCCGACTTCCTGGCGCGCGACCGGCATCCGGCGGCGGCGCTGTTCCTCGACATCGATCCCCTGTTCGTCGACGTGAACGTCCACCCCGCCAAGGCCGAGGTCCGCTTTCGCGACCCGGCCCTGGTGCGCGGCCTGATCGTGGGCGCGCTGAGGCATGCCCTCGCCGCCGCCGGCCACCGCGCCTCGACCACCGTCGCCGACAGCGTCATGGCGGGGTTCCGGCCGCACACCGGCGTGGAAAGGTTTCAGGTTCCAGGTTCTAGGGATCAGGGATTGGGCGGCGCGGCTCCGGGCTGGTCCGGCTGGCCGGGCTGGGCCCAGCCCGCGACGGCCAGCGCCCAGATCATCCCCGGCCTCGGCGAACGCAGTGCCCGTGTCGAAGCGGGCCCGGATTCCCTAGACCCTAGAACCTCGAACCTGGAACCTGATCCGCAGAATCGCCCCCTCGGCGCCGCCCGCGCCCAGGTCCACGGCACCTACATCGTCGCCCAGACCCGCGACGGCATCGTCGTGGTCGACCAGCACGCCGCCCACGAACGCCTCGTCTACGAACGGATGAAGGCCCAGATGGCGCAAGGGTTCGTCACCCGCCAGGCCCTCCTGACGCCTGAGGTCGTCGAGCTCGACCCCGCCGAGGCCGACCGCGTCGTCGCCCGCGCCGAGGAACTGGCCCAGCTCGGCCTCATCGTCGAACCCTTCGGCGGCGGGGCGGTGCTGGTGCGCGAGACGCCGGCGCTCCTGGGCGACACCGACGTCCAGGGCCTGATCCGCGACATCGCCGACGACCTGGCCGAACACGGGGCGGCGCTCGCCCTGTCCGAGCGCCTGGGCGAGGTCTGCGGCACCATGGCCTGCCACGGCAGCGTCCGCGCCGGTCGGGTGCTCAGCGCGCCCGAGATGAACGCCCTGCTGCGCCAGATGGAGGCCACGCCACACAGCGGCCAGTGCAACCACGGGCGGCCGACCTATGTGGAGCTCAAGCTGGCGGATCTGGAGAAGCTGTTTGGGCGGCGGTGAGGGCTGGCCAGCCACGCACAAGAACACGCTGGAGCGTCGAGCTGCGAACGCCCACCTAGGCGTCAGGCATTGTTGTGCGTGCGGGCCTTTCTAAGTGTGCGGCACGCGTTATGGTGGATCGACGACGCCTTGGCTCGCGGGGAATAGCTAAATGTCGCACAGCGATACGCAAGACAGTCACGCGCGTTCGGGTGCAGCTAGTGATGACGACCTGCGGCCGTTGGCGGAGGACATTCTCAGCTATTGCGACAGTGCGGCTGAAGTCGCTGAAGAGGCGTTGCTGAGTCATCGCGGTCCCCAATCGTCTGCGCTCGTCATCCAGAACAGTTTCACGGACACCTCGTCGAGATCGCTGTCGGAGATCTCCGACCAAGAGCGGCGTAATCTCGAGGCGGTGCTGGAGCGCCCGGCGGTCGCGCGGCTCGTTACGCGCAACGACGCTGGGGTTGAGGAGGTCATTTACATCACGCCGAGCGGTGCCCCCAGGGCGATGATCGGCAACGCACGGGTCGCAAGTTACAGGTCTGCCGTTGGTAAACTCGCGGCCCAACCTATTGGCCAAGATGTCGATCTGCATGATGGTCGGTTCGTCGAGCTGCGCGCCAAGACGACGTTTAAGCCAGAACGCCAAGGTCGAGGTTGGAACGCCTACGGCAGCGTCGTCGAGACAGCCGAGCGCACACCCCGGACGATCGTCTCCCTTCGAGCACTGCTCGACGCCTTGCCCGAAGAGGATGCGCTTCAACTACTTGAAGCCGCGCTACGCGGTGGCGACCCGCTGGTCTTTGAAGGCATTCGGAGGACCGTCGTCGAACGAATGAGCCTGCGCGAGCAACCGCTGCTGGACCAGTATCAGGATGCGATTTTTCGCCGACCTCTCGATAGCCAGATGCTGATCCTAGGGCCTCCAGGAAGCGGCAAGACTACGACCTTGATCAAGCGGCTAGGCCTGAAGATCGATCAGGAATATCTCACTGAGGACGAGAAGCGACTTGTGGCCGCGAGTGTGTCGGGCGGCGCGCGGCATGGCACCAGCTGGCTCATGTTTTCGCCAAGCGAGCTTTTGCGGCAGTACGTCAAGGAGGCCTTTGCCCGCGAACAGGTGCCTGCGTCCAACCAGCAGATGGTGGTCTGGGATCGATTCAGGGACGGCATCGCCCGAGATACGCTAGGCATTCTGCGCAGCGGCAATTCTAAGGGAGCCAACCGCAAGCCGGACCTCCAGAATCTATTGCCGACGACGATCGTTAGTCAGACGGACTGGTATGACGACTTCATTGCCTGGCAGCGCCAGAAGTTCTGGTCAGAGTTGAACCAAGTGGCCCAAGGCCTGAGGGACGACACCGGCCCGGGAGCCTCCGACCTGATTAAACAGCTAGTCAGCTTGGTCGAGACCAGCGCACGATTGCCGTCGCCTTCTGCCTTCCCCGCCTTCAGACGCTATGAACGCGGGGTCCGTGACATCGCGGCGGCCTTGATCGAAGGTATCAACACAGAACTTCGCAAGGCCTTCGCCGAACAAATGCGCGCAGACGGCGCTCTATTCGATCGGCTGCTCGCCTTTGTCCAGGCCCTCGATGAGGACCCTGACGATCTGGATGACGGCGACCTCGATGATGATGAGGACGACGTCCGTGACGGCCGCCTCTCGCGAGAAGCCGCTTTTGACGTCTATATCCGGGCGGTCCGCGCCCAGGCGCGCGCTATAGCTGTCGGCCGACGGCTCCCCCCCAAGAGCCGAAACGCCCGCATCATCGAATGGATCGGTGATCGATTACCGCCGCGGAAAACGCTCGTCGACATCGGCAAGCGGGCACGCCACGCCGCGGCGCTTCGGCGCCTGTCGAATCCAATGCGCGCCTATTTGCGCCTGTTGCCTTTGCGCTATCGCGGTTTCCGCGCCGAGCGCGCGTCTGAGGGGCGCTGGTATGCCGACGTCCCCTATGCTCGGGCGGACCTGAGCCCGCTCGAAATCGACCTGTTGGTACTTGGGGTGTTGCGCTCAACCCGGGAATTGCTCGCTCTGCCGGAGCTGACCGCTGGCGGCGAGGACATCCTGCTGGAGCGCGTCGTCGGTCTGTTCCGCACCCAAATTCTCATCGACGAAGCCACGGACTTTTCAGCTCTGCAGCTCGCCTGCATGGCGGCGCTCGCCGACCCGGTCGCTGACTCCTTCGCGGCCTGCGGCGACTTCAATCAGCGCATCACGGACTGGGGCGTTCGCAGCCTCGCCGAGATCGCCTGGATTTCACCCAAGCTCCGAACCGAGCGGATCGAGGTTACCTACCGCCACAGTCGGCAGCTGAACGCTCTGGCGCATCGCATCGCCAGTTTGACCAACGACAGCCACGAGGAGGCGGCCTTGCCCGCCCATGTGGAGAATGAAGGCGTGATGCCGGTGCTCGGGATCGGCCTAGATGGTGAAGCTCTGGTCGACTGGCTCGACCAGAGGATAGGCGAGGTCGAGAAGATAACCGGCGCTCTGCCCTCGTTGGCCGTTCTGGTGAACACCGAACAGGAGGTCGTACCGCTGGCTGAAAAGTTAGGCCGCGCTCTGGAAGCGCGCAACATCCGGTGTACACCCTGTCTTGGCGGACAGGCGACTGGCGATGACGGCGATGTCCGAGTGTTCGACATACAGCACATCAAGGGTCTCGAGTTCGAAGGCGTCTTCTTCGTCGGGGTTGACCGCCTCGCCGAGGCTCGACCTGATCTCTTCAATAAATACCTCTATGTCGGCACGACGAGAGCCGCGATGTATCTTGGCATGACCACCGAACGCGAGTTGCCGGCGACCTTGAATTCTATCGCCGACGCCTTTGGCACGAGTTGGTCAAATAGCGAGCGTGCCTCCCTGTCGCTGTAAGTTCAAAGCAGCAGCCCCATGCCCTCCCTCCTCTTCGTCTGCCTCGGCAACATCTGTCGCTCGCCGCTCGCCGAGGGCGCCCTGCGGGCCGAGGCGGCGCGGCGGGGGGTGGCGCTGGTCGTCGATTCCGCCGGCACGGGGAACTGGCATGCGGGCGAGCCGCCGGATGAGCGGGCCGTCGCCGTCGCGGCCCGGAACGGCGTCGACATCACCGCCCTTCGCGCCCGTCAGGTCACGCGCGCCGACTTCGCCTGCTTTGACCACATCGTCGCCCTGGACCACGCCAATCTGAAGGACCTGCGCCGCCTGGCGCCCGAAGACGGCTCCGCGCGGCTCAGCCTGCTGCTGGACTGGGTGCCGGGGCGACAGGGGCAGGCCGTGGCCGATCCCTGGTTCGGCGAGGCCGAGGGCTTCGACGCCACCTGGGCCGACGTCACCGCCGCCGCCCGCGCCATCGTGGAGCGTCTGTCGAAGGACGCGGAGGCCGCACGCTAGAGCACTTTTGCTTCAGTTGAACTCGTCACCGCCGGGCTTGTCCCGGCGGCCCATACACGCCGATCTCGCCTTTGAGCCCCACCAGCCGGGTTTATGGGTGGCCGGGACAGGCCCGGCCATGACGAACGAATGAGGATAGCTGAGCCAAACTCGCTCTAGACGGTCAGGGCCTCCACCGTGCCCACCGCCTGCCCGCCGGACACCACCGCCCCGCCCGCGATGGCATAGACCGTGTCGCCCACCGCCGCCGCCGCCAGACCGTGGCGAGGCGTCCTCATGTCCGGCCCGGCGCTCCAGGCGTCGGTCGCCGGGTCATAGAGCCAGGTCTCGCGGAACACCCCGCCGCCGCCGGGCGCGAACCACTCCCCGCCGAACGCGACCAGTTTCCCTTCGACGGCGACCATCGCCAGACCGCCCCCGACCTGCTGATCCGCCGCCGCCGAGCGCGGAATAGGGGCCAGGGTGTCCCAGCGATCCTCGGCCGGATCATAGCGGTCCAGCCGTCCGGTCCCGCCGCCGGTCACCGTCCGCCCGCCCGCGATCCACAGCGCGCCGTCCAGCACCGCGCCCGCCGCGCTGTTCCGGGCCATCGGCGCCGGCCGCGCCCGCTCCCACCGGCCGTCGGCGAGCACCCAGTGGGTGTCGACGTCCACCTGATCCCGCCACTGGGCGTTGGCCTCGGCACCCGGGGAGCGGCCGGTGACCAGATGCACCCGCCCGGCGTGGGCCAGGCCGACGGACTCGGCCAAGGGCGTGGGCAGGGCCGGTCCCGGCGTCCAGGTGTCGTCGCCCGGCGTCAGGCTCCAGACCTCGGTCGCATTGGTCCAGTCGCCCTCGCCCCGGCGATAGCCGCCGATGGCGAACAGGCGGTCGCCCTCGGCCACGATCATCGGGTGATGCCGGGCCTCAGGCAGCTTGGGCCCCTCGCTCCAGGCGTCGGCGGCGGGGTCGTAGAGGCCGACGCGATCCTCGATGTGCAGCGGCGCATTGGTGCGTCCGACCAGGCCTCCCGCTGTCACGATCTGCCCGTTCCACACGGCGGCGTAGATCTCCTGCACCGGCCAGGGCAGCGGCGCGCGCGTCTCCCACGCGGCTTGCGCCCGAGAGGCGTGTGGCAAGGCGGCCGCGCCGGCGGCGATCAGAAGGGTGCGGCGGTCGATCTGGGTCATGGCCGGAGGCTAGAACAGCCCGCCCGCCTGCGCTATGGGCGGACCGTCCACTCCTCCGGGAAGCCTATGTCCGAGATTGCGCGAAAGGCCTGAGGCCGACGGCGCTGACTGTCGAAGCCTCTGATCCACCGTCGGCGTGATGGCGCCGGCGCGAGCCTTCACGACATCACGGACACTCCCAAATGAACATCTCCCGTGCGGAACAGCGCACGCTGCAAGCCCTGGCGCAGGGCGGCGGCATCGTGCTCGAACGCGACGCGGACGGCCGCATCCTGAAAGCCGACTGCATCACCCGCGACGGCTATATCCTGACCGATTGCACCCTGGCGGTCTGGAAGAAGCTGAAGACGAAGGGCCTGATCATCAGCCGTAACGGCGGCCCCTACCGGGTCAACCGCGAGGGCCTGGCGCGCATGCGCAGCCAGCTCGACAACCGGGTCACACCCCGCAGTTGGTGAGGCTGTGAAGGGGACGCGCGCGGCGGCAAGGTCGCGCGCGTCTCCTGCGTCCGATTCTGACGTATCGACCTCTTATGCTGCCTGCCCATGAGCCTCTCACCCTATCGCATTCGTTCCGCCGACACCTGGGCCCGGGCGCGGGATGACTATCTGGCGGGCATGACGGCCGAGGCCGTGTGCCGGCGTCATGGTCTGGGCCTGTCGGCCTTTCGCAAGCGCGCCCGCAAGCATGGCTGGCGTCGCGCCGACCACGCGGATCCGGCTGGGGAGGAGACCCTGGCCATCTATGACGACTTCGGGACCGACGATGAGGTGGGGACGGCGCGGCGGCGCTATTTCCAGGCGCTGGAGCAGGGCCGGTCGGTCGAGGCCATCCGCTGGCGGCGCCTGTGGAAGGCGCTGGACGCCGAACGCAACGCGCTCCTGGCCGAGATCTATCCCGGCCTGACCCATGGCCAGCGCATCGTCCAGAGCGAGGCCGACCGGCGCGAGGTTGAAGCGGAAGACGACGAGGTGGACGAGGCCCTGTCGCTGGGCGATCCCGTCCCCCCGCAACTGTCCGGGCCCGACGATCCGAACGAAAATGTACACCATGTCCACCCTGTTTTTTCGGGTGCACATTTTCCCGAGATTCAGCCCGCCCCTGAAGATGCCCTGAGAAACAGGACCCGCGCGGCCCCATAGTCCCGCGCGTCCAGCCGCTCATAGCCCGGCGTCTCGATCTCCGGCTCATCCGATCCGCGCTCGAACACCACGATCGCCCCGGGCTTGAGCCAGTTGCCCTCGATCAGCCGGGCCAGCGCCTGTTCCCCTAGCCCTTTGCCATACGGCGGATCCAGGAAGGCCAGGTCGAACGCCTCCCCGTCCGAGCCGGGCCGCACGCCGAGGTCTGTGGCGCTCCTCCGATGGACCCGCGTCGCGCCCATCAGGCCATAGGCGTCGGCGTTGTCCCGAATGGCCCCGCGCGCGTCCTCGCCGGTCTCGACGAACAGGGCAAACGCCGCGCCCCGGCTCAGGGCCTCGAAGCCGAGCGCGCCGGAGCCGGCGAACAGGTCCATGACCCGGGTGCCGTTGAGCGGCTCGGCCCAGGCGGCGTGCTCGAGCACGTTGAAGATGGCCTGCCGCGCGCGGTCGGATGTCGGCCGCGTGCCCTGCCCTTCCGGCGCGACGATGCCCCGGCCTTTCAGCTTTCCAGCGACGATCCGCATGGATCAGCCGCCGGAGCGGGGACCGCGGGGTCCGGACGGCTTTCTGGGCCCGCCCGCGCCGCGACCGGCCGGACGCCCTGCGGTACCGTCCGTCCGGGGCTTGAACGGCCGCTTGGCACCGCCCGCGCGCTTGTCCGTGTCGCGCGCCCAGGTCGGCGACTTCGGGCCGATGATCTTGTCCTCGCGCGGCTTGAACGGGCGCTTGGCCCGGTCGTCGCCGCCTTCGCCGTCCGGACGGGTGCGAGGCTTGAAGGCCTTCTTGGGGTGCTCGAACTTCGGCGCGGCCTTGGCCCATCCTGCCTTCTTGGGCGCGCGGGCGGCGCGGGCGGCGCCCTCCTCGGCGGCGGTCTCGGCGGCGCGGACGCGGCTGGGCTTTCTCGAAGGATCGGAGATCGCCGAGCCCGACTTGCCGACCACCTTGGGCGCGCCCGTGCGGCGACCCGGGATCGGCGCGGGCGTCTCGACCGTGTTGCCCTGGGGCAGGTTCTCCGGGCGGATGTGCTGGGCCAGCAGTTCGCGGATCACGCGCGGTCCAACCTCCTCGACCGAGCCGGTCGGCAGGGTCCCCAGCTGGAACGGCCCATAGGCCAGGCGGATCAGACGGTTGACGGTCAGGCCGACCGATTCGAGCACCTTCCTCACCTCACGGTTCTTGCCCTCGGTGATGGAGACGCTGATCCACAGATTGGCCGACTGGGAGCCGTCCTCGTTGGTCTTGGCCTTGTCGATGGTGGCCTCGACCGGCCCATAGCGGACACCGTCGACGGTGACGCCCTCCTTGAGCTTGTCCAGCTGTTCCTGCGTCACCCGCCCGCGCGCACGAGCCCGGTACTGACGCACCAGCGCCGTCTCCGGCAGCTCAAGCGCCCGGCTGAGCTCGCCGTCGTTGGTCAGGAGCAGCAGGCCCTCCGTGTTGATGTCGAGCCGCCCGACCGAGATGACGCGCGGCAGGCCGGCCGGCAGGGCGTCGAACACCGTCGGCCGTCCCGCCGGGTCGTTGTGGCTGGTCAGCAGGCCGACCGGCTTGTTGTAGCGCCAGACGCGCGTCGCCTGCGTCGCCGCGATCGGCTTGCCGTCGACCGTGATGACGTCGTCGCGGGTCACCAGCGTGGCGGGGGTATCGAGGATGCGGCCGTTGACCGCAACCTTGCCCAGGCCGATCAGCCGCTCGACCTCACGCCGGCTGGCGATGCCCGCGCGGGCCATGGCCTTGGCGATGCGTTCGGTGCGCTTGGGCTCGGCGGGAGCCTCCTTGGCGCCCGGTTTGCCGCCTCCGGCCTTGGGATCGGCGGAGTAGCGCTTGCCCCGGATCGGCTTTTCGGGGCGCGCGCACTTGTCCGGCGCATAGGCGCGACCGCCGCCGGATCCCCGACCCGATGCGGATTTGTCCAGGGTTTCGTAGCGCGCGGCCGAAGCCGAGCCGGGGCGGGCGGCACCGCTCCTGGGCCGGTCGCCGGGCTTGTGGGCGCGCGGGGCTTGACGCGGCGAAGGCTTCTTGTCGTTGTCGTCGGGATGGCGGGCCATGATGAGCGGTTCATGCGCATGGCCTTGGCCCTGGCGCAAGCGGCGGCGGACGCGGGCGAGGTGCCCGTGGGCGCGCTCGTGGTCGACGAAGCGACGGGCGAGGTCGTCGCCGAGGGCGCCAACGGCCCCGTCGCGGGCCACGATCCGACCGCTCATGCCGAGATCGTGGCAATGCGCGCCGCCGCCGAGCGCCTGGGCAACTACCGTCTGACCGGCCTGACCCTGTATGTGACGCTGGAGCCCTGCGCCATGTGCGCCGGGGCCATCAGCCATGCGCGCATCGGCCGGGTCGTTTGGGGCGCGGACGATCCCAAGGGCGGAGCGGTGATCCACGGCCCGCGCCTGTTCGAACAGCCGACGCTGCACCACCGTCCCGCCAGTGAGGGCGGCGTCCTGGCCGATGAGGCGGCCGGCATGCTGCGCGGCTTCTTTCGCGCGCGTCGCGGAACGGGGGTCGGCCCGGTCCGTTAGCCGAGCCTGACCATAACGGAGCCCTCATGATCCGTCCGATCCCGCTCGCCCTCCTGCCCCTGTGCGCCGGTCTGGCGCTGTCGGCCTGCGGTGGCCCGTCCCCCAGCGATGGGCCCACCGACGGCGAGGCCGTCCGCCAGCGCGCGGTCGAGGCCCAGACCGCCCGTCGTCGCACCGGCGCCGAGGCCCAGGACCGGGCCCTGAACCGCGTCATCCGCACGGTCTATCTCTGTGACAATGGCGAGCGGTTGTCGGTCGATTTCGACAACCCCCGCGACATGGCCACCGTTCGGAACTCGAACGGCGAGGCCGTTGACCTCTATCGCGAACGATCAGCCGACGGCCTCTGGTATCGCGCCAGCGCCTATGAGCTGCGGGGATCCGGCGTGCTCGCGACCTGGACAGCGGACGGTCGCGACCCTTCGGATTGCCGCGCCATCGACTAGGGACGCGGCGGCCGGGGGCTGGACTGTTCGTAGGCATAACCCAGCGACAGGATGCGGGCATCGTCCCACTTGGCACCGATGAAGCTGATGCCGACCGGCATGCCGCGATCCAGGCCCATCGGCACCGTCAGGTGCGGATAGCCGGCGATGGCGGGCAAGCGGCTGGCCGAGCCCTGGCCGTTGTCTTGATCCTCCCGATCGTTGGTCCAGGCGCGTGAGGTCGAGGGCGCGACCAACGCCACGACGTTGTTCTCACTCAGCATCCGGTCGATGCCTTCGGGCCCGGCCATGCGCAGGGAGTTGGCGCGCGCGGCGATGTAGTCGGGGTTGTCCAGACCGCTGGTCGCCTCGGCCACGAGGAACAACTCCTGGCCGAAAAGAACGGTTTCGCGCGGCTCGGCCTCGTTGAAGGCGATGACGTCCGCCAGCGTCCGAGTCGGGACCTGCGCGGGGTCGGTCGAGGCCAGATAGGCGTTCAGGTCGGCTTTGAGTTCATACATCAGGACGGTCAGTTCCATCTGGCCGATCCCCGGAGTCTGGGGTGCCGTCGTGATCTCGACCAGCTCGGCACCCGCGGCCCGGAGCGAGTTGAGCGCGGCTTCGAAGGCGGCCTGGGTCTCGGCGGAGTAGTTGCCAACACCATAGCGAAGCACGCCCAGCCGCGCACCGCGCAGTGATCCGGCGTCCAGGGCGGCGCGATAGTCGGTGCGATACTGGTCGGCCTCTGCGGTGGCTGCATCGGCGGGATCGGTCCCGGCGATGGCGGTCAGGACGGTGGCGGCGGTGGCGACGTCCACCGCGATGGGGCCGGCCGTATCCTGGCTGTGGCTGATGGGCACGATGTGTGTACGGCTGACCAGACCCACGGTCGGCTTGAAGCCCACGACGCCGTTGACCGAGGCCGGGCAGGTGATCGACCCGTCCGTCTCCGTACCGATGGCCGCTGGAGCCAAGCCGGTCGCGACCGCCGTGGCCGATCCGGACGAGGAACCGCATGCGGTGCGTGTCCGGTCATAGGGATTGACGGTCAGGCCGCCCACCGCACTCCAGCCCGAGATGGAGTTGGACGAGCGGATGTTGGCCCACTCCGACAGATTGGTCTTGCCCAGGATCACCGCTCCGGCCTCGCGCAGGCGTGCAACCAGGGGTGCGTCGCGACCGGGCGCGTTGTCCGCCAGCGCCAGCGAGCCGGCAGTCGTGGGCATGTCCCGAGTCTCGATGTTGTCCTTCAGGAGGATGGGCATGCCCGCAATGCCGTCCTCGGGCGACCATTCGACCTCGCCGACGCCGGGCGTCCACAGGATCACGCTGTTGGCCGTGGTCTCGTCGTGCAACACGGCCCGGGGACCGCCCCACGTCTGGGCAGTCGCCGCCCCTGCAAGCACCAGCATCGCCGCCGAGGCGGCCAGCATCATCCTCGTCTTCATCGTCGCATTCCCCTCAGGCCAACCCAGGCCGCCGCACCCTAGCGCCCTGATCGTGCAAATGAACAGCCCGCCGACCTGCGGCGCGGCGTCCCCGGGACGAAGGGTCAACCCCGTGCGCGCAGGCGCTCGGTCATCGACGCGAACAGACGCAGCGTCTCGGGGCTGACATGGTGCTCGATACCCTCGGCGTCCGCCTCGGCCGTCTCTCCCGAGACACCCAGCGCCAACAGGAATTCATGAACAATGCGGTGACGCTCCCGCGAGGCGTCGGCCATGCGCTCGCCCGCCTCGGTCAGGGTAATGGAGCGATAGGGCCGCACGTCGACCAGTCCCTCTCGCTGAAGGCGCTGAAGCACCTTGGCCGCCGTCGCGGGCGCGACGCCGAGACAATCGGCCAGATCGGTCAATCGCGCCGAACCGGTCTCGGCGATCAGATCGCCGACCAGTTCGACATAGTCCTCCGCCACCTGGCTGGAGCGGGCGTCGCGCATCCTCCGAAAGGCGGCGGCCCGGCGGGCGGCGCTCGTCGGCTCGACCACGGAGAACTCCACAGAGCGCGGCGTCGCCCGCGCGAGTCGCAGACTAGACCATGAGCGCCGGAATTCATCGTCCTGTCGCGAAGATGCGCGACGGGAGCGACGTGGTATCGAGCATCCCCATGCCGAAACGTCTGCTCCTCGCGATCCTCCTCGCTGCGGCGCCCACCGGGTCGATCGCGGCCGTCCCTGCGGCCGCGGCGCTGTCCCCGGCTGCGGAACCGCTGCAGTTCTATGTCTTCAGCTTCACGGACACGCCTGCGGCCGAGGCCGCCCAGGACGTGGTGGTCGGCGCGCTGGCTCATGATCTCGACATCGATCCGGCGGTAGAGGGCGTGGTCACCTTCCGCGCCGACGGCTGGTACTCCGGCGATGCGCTGCTTCGGGACTTCGGGACGGCGCTGCTGGATCAGGACATGGCGCTGGTCCGCACGGGGCGAGGTGCCTACGCCCTCGTTCCTCGCACGAACGCCGCCATTCTGATGGCACGCGGCGGCGTCGTCATGCAGTTGTCCGACGCCGGGACCGTCCGCGCACCCGTTGCCCCCGCCGCCGAAACCGCGCCGTCGCTCGTGCCCGAAACGAAAGGATGGTGGAGCGGAGCCGCAGCCGCTTTGGTCCTGTTCTTCGCCGGAGCGGCCGCCGGGGCGGCCGCCCTGTTCGCAGGCCAGGCGACATGGCGACGCGCGAACGCCGACCCGGCCCGGCTCGCCGCGCCGGTGCTGCGCCTCACGGACCAGAGCCCTGCCCCGCAACCCAGGGGCGACGCCATCAGCCCCGATCCCGATCTCGTCATTCCCCGCTTCGAGGATCGCACCTAGAATTCGATCCAGGACCCCGGGTCACGTCCGCAGCGTACGCGCGCGATGGGGGCTAGAAGACGTCGTCAACATCGGGGACCAGCCTCGGCTGGATTTGGAGCGCCGGCGGCCGCGACGGGTCGGTCCGGACGGGCTCGGCGGCGCGAAGCCGGTCGTAGCTCTCCTGGGCGGAGGCGGCGACAGCGGCGGCGTCCCTCAGGATCGTCGGCTTGAGGAAGATGAACAGGGTCCGGCGCGTCTGGGTGTCGTTCCTCGATCGGAAAGCGGCTCCGACCAGCGGCAGGCTGGCCAGACCCGGCACCCGGCTGTTGCCGATCTGGCGATCGTCGGTGACGAGGCCGCCCAGCACGATGGTCTCGCCGTCATCGGCGAGAACAGAGGTCTGGATGCTACGGCGGTTGGTGATCAGGTCGGCCGCCCCCGTCACCGTCGTGGTGACCAGCGACGACACCTCCTGACTGACCTCCAGCCGTACCGTGTCGCCCTCGTGCACGCGCGGCACGACCCGCAGGGTCAGGCCGACGTCCTCGCGGCTGATGGTGGTGAAGGGGTTGGTCGAGTTGCCGTCCGTGGCGAAGCTGCCGGTCCGGAAGGGGACATTCTGGCCGACGACGATCTCGGCGGGTTGATTGTCCAGCACCGTCACGCTGGGCGACGACAGCAGGTTCGCCGCCGAGTTGGTGCCAAGCGCCTGGAGCAGCAGGCCAAACTCGCCCTCCTCGCCGGCCGCCAGCGACAGGCCCGACGACAGGATTCGCCCAGCTGGATAACCCAGGGCCGTGAGCACGGTCGAGAGCGACGATCCAGCGTTGCCGAACGAGGTGCCGCCGATCACGCCGGTGTCGGGCACCGCGCCGCCGAAGCCCAGTTGCACCCCGATCTGCTCGCCCAGCTCGCCGGTGATTTCGACGATGGCCACCTCGATCTTGACCTGGGCGCGGCGAAGATCGAGCTGGTCGATCAACTCCTCCAGCATCTGCACGGTCGCGGGCGGGCCGCGCATGACAACGGCGTTCAGCTCGGGCGAGGCCTGGACCGTCACGCCGTCGAGGGTGAATCCCGCCGACCGCGCCGCCGGACCGCCCGTGCCGGGCTGAGGCAGGGATCCCCCCTCCCCGACGGCGGAGGTGATGGCGGCCGCGGCTTGCGCGGCCGTATCGCGATTGGACGCCGACAGGCTGGCGAGGCCGGTGTCGTTCCGCAGAGAGCGGGCCACCGCATTGGTCGCCGGACCCTCGCCGCCCAGCAGGCCGCGCACGATGTCGGTGATCGCCTCGGCGTCGGAGTTCCTCAGGCGCACGACGCGGGTGATTGGCGTCGCCCCGCCCGGTGTGTCCAGGGCCGCCACGATGGAGCGGGCCTGGGCGATGTCGGCCGCGTCGCCCCGGATCAGCAGGACGTTGGACCGCTCGTCCGCCGTCACGCGCGGCCCACCGGCGTCCGATCCCAGCAAGGCGCCGACCGACGCCGCAACATCGGTCGCGGAGGCGTATTGCAGGGCGATGGCGTCAAACGACGACCCGCCGCCCCGATCCAGCGTCGCCGCCAGCGCCTGAACACGGGCGATGTTCTCGGCGTAATCGGTCACGACCACAGCGTTGGGCTCCGTCAGCGCCTCGATGGCGCCGAAGGACGACACCAGCGGACGCAGCGCGCGCACGGCCTGGTCCGACGGCATGTTCCGCAGCCGTACCAGCCGCGTCACGATCTGCTGGCTGGAGGCAGCCGCGCCAGTCTCGGACGCGCCGGATTGAACGACGCTGGCTTGAGGCACGATGCGCCAGACGTTTCCGCTGCGCACCGCCGCATAGCCCGAGGTCCGCAGGACCGACAGAAACAGCTCCCACACCCCGTTGCGGCTGAGTGGCTGGGCCGAGACGACGTTGACCTGGCCCTGTACCTGAGGGTCCAGCACCAGGGTGCGGCCAGTGATGCGGCTGACCTGCTCGGCCACGTCGCGGATTTCGGCCCCGCGCATGTTGATGACCACGTCCTGCATGGCCTCGGGCGGCGGAGCGACCGTCTGGGCCAGAGGGGCGAGCGGCGCGGTCGCAGCCACGCTGAGGGCCATGACGCTGGCGGTGGTCAGGCGGAGAAACTTGGTCACGCCGGGCTCCTAGCGAAGCGGGAAGGTAAAGGTGAGACGTCGGCCGTCGCGGTTGACGACCACGCGGGCCTGTCCGGCCGCTCGGGCCTGTTCGAACAGTTGCTGGTCGCTGGTCGCGCCCGAGACGGCCTGACCGTTCAGGCTTTCGATGACATCGCCGGGCTGCAGGCCGAAACGGCGCAACTCGGCCGAGGGGTTGGGTCCGATGCGATAGCCTGAGGCGGTCGCCGAGACCCCAGCCGAGGCCACGGCGGACGCGGCAGGCTGGGACGGCGGCGTAGCGGTCGGAGCGGCTCCGGATCCGGGGTTCAACGGCGGCGGCGCGCCTGCGGGTGGAGGCGAGGGCGCTGTTCCCCCTGGCGCGACCGGCGTCACCGTGATCCCGGCACCCGGGGTCGTAGGCGCCGGCACCGCCGAAGCGACGGGCTGGGGGAAGTCCAGACGCTCGCGCGTCCCGCCGACGTTCAGGATGACGTGGTCGATCTCGATGGACTCGATGACGGCGTTGGCCGCCGGGCTCTGGCCGACGCCATAGATGGTCGCCGGGCCTTCGCCCAGCGCGATCAGGGCCGTCGAGGCGCTCGCCGGATAGGCCGCCAGCACGCCCTTCAGCACGAGCCCCAGCGTCGAGGCCGGAAGCCCTCCGACCGCCGCTGCCCCGCCGCCGAACGGCGCGAGCGAGACGATGCGCGCCACGTCCGGGTCCTGTCCTCCAGCCTGAACTCCGAGCGGCGGAAGACTCTCGGCGACGGCCACTTCGCTGCGCCCATCGTCCCAGCCGACCAGCCGCCAGGTCAGGGCGGCGAGCGCCCAGGCGATCGATCCGACCACCAGCACGCTGACGGCCCGCAAGGCCAGCTCGTTCCTGCGTTCCGGGGTCACGCCGCGCTCCCCAGACGATCGACGAAGCCGGACAACCGCACGGTCTCATCGCCGGATCCTGCGGGGCCAACGGCGACGTCGACGGCGATCAGGTCCGGATCGTCGGTGGCGCGGCGGCTGACCCGCACATCCCAGTCGCGCGCCAGCATGGTGACGGTCGAGACGTCGGGCGTCGTCGCCCCGCCCTTCAGGTTCAGCTCGGTCAGCCGGTTCTCGGCCACCCACTGGGCGACCACCCGGTCCTCCAGCCCGCGCACGCCGTCGACATGCGCCTGGGTCGCGCGGGTCAGGCCGACCGTGGCGATCGCCAGGATGAACAGGGCGACCAGCGCCTCCATCAGGGAATAGCCGGAGCGTTTTCCAAACTCTCCGCTCATCCCGGCGAAAGCCGGGACCCAGTGCTTTTGTGAGGAAAGGTGTCCGGGATGACCGGCTGCACGCACTCGCTCTGGCTCATCGCCCAGAGAACTGGGTCCCGGCTTTCGCCGGGATGAGCGGGAATGAGGAAACAGGCTCACGCCGCCGCCCCTTCGCCGGTCACGGGCCGCGCCACGGCATTGAGGCCATCGAACTCCACCCGCCAGCGCCGCTCGCCCTTGGCCAAGCCGAAGGTGGCGACCGGCTGGGCCCCGTCCGGGTCGATGGTCACCGGCGACGCCGTCTCCAACCCGATCAGGGTCACACCGGGCGGCAGGGCATGCCGGTCTGCCAACGCCTCGAGCCCTTCCGCCGCCGCGCCGTCGGGCCGCACGAAGCCATAGCCCTCGCCGTCGAAGGCCAGAGCCAGGGGCCTGCGCGTCACCAGCACGTCGTCGGCGGCCAGCCTCAGACGGTCAGCCAGCCGGTTGGCCTCGGTCTCGACGCCCATGCCGCGATCGGCCGCGCCGACGCCCAGCGTCACCACCGCCGCCATGACCCCGACGATGGCGAGCACGACCAGAATCTCCACGAGCGTCATGCCCTGGCGCCGCATCCGCCTGACCTGTCCCCCGACAGCGGTCATCAACGGCTCTTCTCCGTCAGATCGGCGTCCAGGCCCTCGCCGCCTTCCTCGCCGTCCTTGCCGAGGCTGAACAGGTCATAGGCGCCCGACTGGCCGGGGCTGCGATAGACGTAATCGCGGCCCCAGGGGTCCCGGGGCAGTTCGGTCAGATAGGGCTCGGCCGGATAGGCGCGCGGCGCGGGCGGAGCCGTCGGCCGCTCCACGAGAGCGGCCAGACCCTGTTCCGTCGTCGGATAATCGCCGTTGTCGAGCCGATACATGCGGAGCGCGGTAGCGACCGTCTTCAGGTCCGTCTTGGCCACGGTCACGCGCGCCTCGTCCGGCCGGCCGATGACGTTGGGCACGATGAGGACGGCGACGACCGCGATGATCGCCAGAACGACGATCATCTCAACCAGAGTCAGGCCTGCGCGCCGCTTGAACAGACGACGCCCGCGTTCGTGACGCCCAGACGAAGTAATCATGACACTTTTTCTCGATAGGGCCGCCCGTAGCGACAGCCTGTTTTTCGCTGCTATAGACCGCCTCGTGGCCCTGGACCACGCCCTTCTGTCACGGACTTCCGATGCCCGGTCGACCCGCCCGTTCGAACCTTCCGAGCCGAGGCTTATGGCGTATCGTCGATGACAGAATCTTTGCGGTGGACCGCGCCTGGGCGGGACCGACGACGGTTCTGGTCCCTTCGGAAGACGTCCTGACCCTGACGGTCGACCTGCCCTTCGCCACCCGCGCCCAGCGCCTGTCCAATCTTCCGTATGCGATGGAAGACGCGGTGGCCGAACCGCTGGCCAATCTCCACTTCGCGCTCGGCCAGGAGGTCGCGCCACGCCGCCACATCGCCGGGGCCGTCCGCCGCGCCCGGATGGACCAGTGGATCGCCCTGCTGGCCGAGGCCGATCTGGACGCGGCGATCCTCCTGCCGGACGCCCTGACCCTGCCGGTCCCGCCCGCCGGGGTCTGGGCCGTCCGCAAGGCCGAGGGCGGCCGCGCCCTGATCCGCACCGACAATGGCGCGGGCTTCGCCGTGCCCCTGGCCATGCTCAACTCGGCCTGGACGGCGGCGGGCAAGCCCCGCATCGCCGCCCTCGGCGAACCCCTGCCCGACGCCATGGCCGAGGGCGTGGACGCCACCGCCGCCGTGGTCGACCCGGCAGGAGATCCCCTGCTGGTCCTGCCGCCGCTGGACCTGCGCCAGGGCGCCTATGCCGCGACCCGTCCCACCGACCTGTCCGCCGGCCGCACCCTGGCCTGGGTCGCCGGGATCGGCGTGGTCGCCCACCTCGCCATCCTGGGCGTCGACGCCTTGCTTCTGCACGGCATGGCCGAGCGGAAGGAGGCCGAGGCCCGGGCCGTGCTCCAGTCCGTCGCGCCCCAGGTCGCCGCCACCGACGACCCTGTCGCCGCCGCCGACCGCCTGCTGCCCGGCAGCGGCTCTGGTGCGAAACCCTTCACCGGCCTGCTCGGCCGCACGTCGCAGGCCCTGCCTGGAGGCGGCGTCGTCGCCTTCAACCGCCTGGCCTATGAGCCGGGCGGGCTCGATCTGGCCGTCGTCGTGCCGGACGCATCCACGCTGGACCGCGCGGTCCAGGCGCTGAACGCCTCGGGCCTGACGGCGACCGGCGCGCCCGGCGTCGCCGACGCCGCCGCGACCGGCGGGCTGAACGCCACCATCACGGTCGGAGGTGCCCGATGAGAGCCCCCGTCATCCTGACCCGGTCGTCGCCCGCCATCGACAACGCCGCCGTCTGGTACGCCGCCCGATCCCGCCGCGAGCAGATCCTGCTGGCCGGCCTCGGCGTGCTGCTGGCCGGGGCGGTGCTGTGGCTCCTGATCCTGCGCCCCCTTCTGGACGCCCGCGCCGCCTCGGTCGCCCGCATCGCGGCCTATGAAGACGTCATGGTCCGCGTCCGCACCGCCGGGCCTCCGGGGCCGATGGTCGCCGGGCTGGACGGCCCGCTGGAGACCGCCATCCCGACCCAGGCCGCGACCTTCGGCGTCGTCCCGACCGTCGCCATGGACGGCGAGGCCGCGACCGTGACCGTCTCCGAAGGCCGTTACGACAGCCTGATCCCCTGGCTCTCGGCGCTGGAGGCCTCGGGCGCGAACCTGTCCTCGGTCGAGCTGCAGCGCGGCAGCCAACCCGGGGCCGTCAACGCCACCCTGCGGGTCGAACGCCCATGACGCTCGCCGAAGACCGCCCGGCCGCCCCCGCCCTCGCCTATGGGTTCGCCCGGCGTCGCGGGGCCATGATCGTCACCGGCGGCGACCGGCCCGTCTGCCTGCACCGCCGTTCGGCCACGCTGGAGACCCTGCTGGAGGTCCGCCGCGTCGCCGGGGCCGACATCGCCTTCGAGGCCGTCGACGACGACCGATTCGACGCCGTCCTGCGCGACCAGACCGGCGGAGAGGCCGCGCCCGCCGCCGACATCGCCGCCTCCGAGGACGACCTGAAGGCCTTGGCCGACGAGGCCGCCGTCATCGACGACCTGCTGGACAGTCGCGACGACGCTCCGGTCGTTCGCCTGATCAATGCGCTCCTGCTCCAAGCCATCCGCGACGGCGCCTCCGACATCCACATCGAGGCCGAGGAGAAACGTCTCGTCGTCCGCTTCCGCATCGACGGCGTGCTCCGCGAAGTGCTGGAGCCCGCCCGCGCGCTCGCCCCCCTGCTGGTCAGCCGCATCAAGGTCATGGCCCGCCTCGACATCGCCGAGAAGCGCGTGCCCCACGACGGCCGGGTGACCCTGCGGATCGGCGGGCTGGACGTCGACGTCCGCGTCTCGACCATTCCGTCCCAGTACGGCGAGCGGGTGGTGCTGCGTCTGCTGGACCGGGGCTCGACCAGCCTCGACCTCGCCCAGCTGGGCATGAGCGAGCGGGACCTTCAGACCTTCGAGCGCCTGATCGCCCGGCCGCACGGCGTCATCCTGGTCACCGGACCGACCGGCTCGGGCAAGACGACGACGCTTTATTCGGCGCTCACCCGGCTGAACGACCGCCGCCGCAACATCATGACGGTCGAGGACCCGATCGAATACGCGCTGGACGGTATCGGTCAGATGCAGGTCAATTCGAAGATCGACCTGACCTTCGCCCGGGGCCTGCGCGCCATCCTGCGCCAGGACCCCGACGTCATCATGGTCGGCGAGATCCGCGATCACGAGACGGCCGAGGTCGCCGTGCGCGCCTCCATGACCGGCCACCTGATGCTGTCGACGCTGCACACCAACACCGCCGTCGGCAGCGTGACGCGCCTGATCGACATGGGCGTCGAACGCTACCTCTTGGCCCCCATGCTGACCGGCCTGATCGCCCAGCGGCTGGTGCGTCGCCTCTGCCCGCACTGCCGCAAGGAAGATACCGCCACCCAGGCCGACAGTGAGTTGACGAGCGGCGCTATCCCGGTCGGCGCCCGCGTCTTTCGCCCCGTCGGCTGCCCCCAGTGCCGGGGCGAGGGCTACAAGGGCCGGCTGGGCGTCTATGAAGTCATCGAGGTCGATCCGGCGATGCAGCAGGCGGTCCACGACGGCGCCGGCGAACCCGAGCTGGTGAAGCTCGCTCGCCAGCGCGGCCCGGGTCTGCTCGAAGACGGCGCCGCCAAGGCCATGGCGGGGGAGACCTCGGTGCAAGAGGTCGCGCGCGTGGTCCGCGAGGACGCCTGATGCCGGTCTACGCCTGGCAAGCCGTCGACGCCGAGGGAAAGCCTCACAAGGGCACGATCGAGGCCGCGTCCGACGTCGGCGCGCGCCAGCTGGTCCGCGACCGGGGCCTGCTCCCCACCGGCGTCACCCTCGCCGGCGACACGGCCCGGACCAAGGGCGCCGGGATCACCCTGTTCAAGCGCGGCGTCTCGTCCAAGACCCTGTCGGCCGTGACCCGTCAGCTTTCGACCCTGATCGGCTCGGACATCCGCATCGAGGAGGCGCTGCGCATCGCAGCCCAGCAGACGGAAGGCCAGCCCGTCTCCGTCGTCCTGACCGACGTCCGCTCCGCCATCCTGGAGGGCCGCAGCTTCGCCGCCGCTTTGGGCCGCCACCCAAAGGTCTTCCCGGAGTTCTACCGCGCCTCCATCGCCGCGGGCGAACAGTCCGGCAAGCTGTCGACCGTGCTCGCCCACCTGACCGAGTTCGTCGGCAATCAGGAGAAGGCGCGACGCAAGGTCCAGCTGGCGCTGCTGTATCCCGCTCTGCTGGCGGGGGTGTCGCTGCTGATGATCACCCTGATGATGGTCTATGTCGTGCCCGACATCGTGCGCGTCTTCGTCTCGCGCGGGGCCGAATTGCCTTTCCTGACGCGCGCCCTGATCGCGCTGTCGGCCTTCGTCCAGAGCTTCGGCGTCTATGTCCTGATCACCCTGGCCGTCGCGGGCGTCGCCTGGAACCGCTGGCTGGCGGTCCCCGCCAACAGCCGCCGCTTCGCCGAGTTCCTGCTGAAGACCCCGCCCTTCGCCGGCTTCGTCCAGCACCTGAACGCCGCCCGCTTCGCAGGCTCCCTGGCAACCCTGGTCCGCTCCGACGTGCCCTTGGTCGAGGCGCTCCAGGCTGCCGCCGCCGTGACGCCCAACGGCTACGCCCGCGAACGCGCGCTCGTCACCGCCGCCCGCGTCCGCGAAGGCTCTTCGCTGCGTCGCGCCATGGCCGAGGCCGACGTCTTTCCGCCGCTCCTACTGGCGATCGTCGCGGCGGGCGAACAGTCCGGCAAGCTGGGTCAGGGCCTGGAACGCGCCGCCCAGGATCTGGAGCAGGAGCTGGACTCGCTGGTTCAGGCGCTCGTGTCGCTGGTCGAGCCCGGGGTGCTGCTGGTGATGGGCGGGATCGTGCTGCTGATGGTGCTGGCCATCCTCATGCCGATCGTGAACCTCAACAACCTGGCGGGGTTGTGAGCGGTCCGGCCTACAGGCTGCCCTCGAACCTCACCGGCGCGGTCATGCCGGGGATCAGGCCGACGCCGCCCGCCTCGATGGAGGCCGTCAGCCCGCCGTCGGCCTGGATGCGCGCCTGCATCACCGCCTCGCCCGAGCCGTCGCGGTTCAGCGTCACGAGCGTCGAGCCCTCGTCCGCCGTCACCGTGCCGGCCAGCGCCGGAACCGGCGTCGCGGCCCCGCCGGGCAGGGCGCATGCGCCGGCCGAGGTCGTGATCGTCCCCTCGCCCTCGGGGACACCTCGGATCGAGAGCCGGGCCACATCCAGCCGCGCCACCGGATCACAGACGAACGGCATGGCCGGCGCCACCGCGTTCAGCAGCCGCATCGACGCCGTCCCCTCCAGATCGCGCACCAGCACCCGGCCCGGCCGCACCAGGGCCTCGGCCGTCGCCTGGGTGTCCGGCCCACGCAAGCGTATCCGCTCCACCGCCGCCAGGCTGAACAGCGAGCTGAACGGCCGCAGGCTCCATCCCGCGCCGAACCCGCCCGGCAGCGCCCGTTCACCGGCCCAGACAGTGCCCACCGCCTGCCGCTCGCCGTTAGACGAGCGTGGCGTCACGATCTCCGCCGGGGCCATCGCCACCAGCCCGATCAGAAACGAGCCGCCCGCGACGCAGCCCAGCACCACGCGCCACCGCGTGACCTTCACCACCAGGCGCTCGAACTGAAATGCGCCCCCGGCCCGTCCCCCTTCGCCGTCGCGTGTCCGCCAGACCTTCAGCATGCGCTCTCCCTCGTCCGCGCCTCGATAGCACGGCCAAGGTGACAACCAAGCGGCGCCGCGACGGTTTCACCCTGGTCGAGGTGCTGATCGCTCTGGCCCTGTTTGCCCTGATCGGCGTGGCGGGCTTCACCCTGCTGAACAGCGTCCTTCGCACCCAGGGCGCGACCGAGACCCGTCTCGACCGCATGGCCGAGATCCAGCGCGCCATGCTGGTCGTCACCTCCGACCTCGATCAGGTCACGGGCTCCATCGCGGGCGGGGGCGGCGGCCTGTCGATCCGCAAGTTCGACGTCGCCGGAAACGTCGTGGCGGTCCGTTACGAACTGGCCGGAGACCGCGTGAACCGCATCGTCAGCGGCCCCGGCGGCGAGCGCGTCCAGACCCTGCTGACCGGCGTCGCCGACGCACGCTGGAGCTTCCACCAGAGGCGCGGGACGTGGCTGGAGACATGGCCGCTGCCCGCGCCTCCGGCCGCGCCGCTCGGCTCATCCACGCCAAACCAGCCGACGCGGCTGCTCGCCGACGAGGGGTTGGCGGCGGTGGCCCTCGACCTGACGCTGAACGGTGTCGATGGCCGCCCCGGCGCGACGGTGCGCCGCCTCGTCTCCATCCCCCTGACCGATGCGCCCGAGGCGGCCGTCCCGACCCAGTCGGAGCCAGCGCCATGACCCGGCGCGAGGGCATGATCCTGCTCAACGTGCTCCTGGTCATGGCGGTGGCCAGCGTCGCCGTCCTGATCATGATCGCGGCCCAGGACCTGGAGGTGCAGCGCTCCACCCGCCTGCGCGACGCGGCCCAGGCCAACGCCTACGCCCGCGCGGGCGAGCTCTCGGCCATCACCGCGCTGCGCCGCGACGGCCTGACGGCGTCCGCCACCGACAACCTGACCGAACCCTGGGCCCAGCTGGGCCAGCAGGACATCTCCATTCCGGGCGGCCGCTTCGCCCTGACGATCGACGACGAGCAGGCGCGCTTCAACCTGAATGCGCTCAGGACCGGAGACCCCGGCCCCATCGACCTATTCCAGCGGATCGGTGCCGAGCTCGACATCGACCCCGCCAGCCTCATCCGCATCGCCACCGTCGTGCGCGTCGCCGGCGGCATCACGGACGAGGGTCTGTTACTCGCGGCTGGCGTGCCCCGCGCCGACCTGGACCGCCTCGCGCCCTACGTCGCCATCCTGCCGGGCACGACCAGCGTGAACCTGAACACCGTCCAGCTGCCGCTGCTGACCCTGATGACCCGCGACGGCGAGGTCGCCCGCAGGCTGATCGAGACCCGCACGCGCAAAGGCTATCTGATCCCCGCTGACCTCGCCGCCGAGGGTGCCCCGACGCTTCTGGGCACCGGCTATACCTCCGACCACTACCGCGTGGTCACGACCGTGACGGTCGGCGACGTCACCCAGGCGCTGGACAGTCGCATCGCCCGCGTGCGCGGCGTCGGCACGGTCGATGTGGTGGTGACCGGACGTCGCCGCACGGCTGGATAAAGAAGGGCCGGGAAAGGTCGCCCCTGCCCGGCCCCAAGTCTACGTTCAGGAGAGAACGAACTCAGAAGCGATAGCGGGCACCCAGATAGAACTGCCGTCCCGTGTGGTGATAGACCGAGGTCGACTGACGGCTGTCGTCGCCGACGTACTGGTGGTTTTCCTCGTCCGTCAGGTTCAGCCCCTCGAAGGTCAGGCTGATCTGGTCGGTCAGGTTGAGGCTCGCCGCCATGTCCCAGTTCAGGGTTGCCTGCTTGCCCTCGATCGCGTTGCCGTTCCGACCGGGTACGTTCTGCAAATAGGCCTCGCGATACGACGCCGAGATCCGAGCTGAGAAACGATCGTCCTCATAGTACAGTGTGCCGTTGTAGGCCGTCGGCGACAGGGCCGCGAGGTCGTCGGTCACGAACGTCGTGCAGAGGGCGTTCGAGCAGTAGTCGATCTCGGACTCAACGTGCGTGTAGTTGAGGATGACACCCAGGTTCTCCAGCGGTCCGGGCAGGAAAGTGAAGGGCTGCTGGTAACTGACCTCGAAGCCCTTCAACGGCCCGCCGTCGGTGTTCACCGCGCTGGTCAGCTGGAAAATGGTCGAGGGCGAGCAGACGCCAGTGCACAGTCCCGGCGCGAAGGCCGAGGGGTTGAGCGCCGTAAGGTCCGAATAGGGCAGGTCCTGACGCAGCACCTGAATGTAGGTGTCGATATCCTTGTAGAAGTAGGCGAAGGACAGCAGGCTCTCGGGGGCGAAATACCACTCCACGCCGAAGTCATAGGTGGTCGCCCGGAACGGCTCCAGCAGGACGTTGCCGATCGTCGCAGTGAAGTTCGGTCCCGTGGCGTTCAGCGAGGTGGTCGGCACCAGATAGTTGGCCCCCGACAGACCGTTGTTGATCTGAGGCCGGGCCATGACCTTGGCGGCTCCGAAACGGACCACAACGTCTTCCATCGGCTCGAGCGCCAGGTTCAGCGACGGCAGGGTGTCATCATATTCATTCGTCCCCGACACCGGCGTTCCACCGCCGATCGACGAGAAACCCTCGGCCAGCAGCTTCGTGTTGACCTGACGCACACCAACATTGCCGCGCAAGGGCATGCCCAGGATGTCGGTCTCGAAATCGGCCTGGATATAGTAGGCCAGATCCTGTTCCTCGACGTTACGGTTGCCGCCCCGGGCGTTGCCGTTGGTGATGCTGGCCAGGCGGAAGTCGCCGCCCGGAACACCCGTGTCGCAGTTGCAGTAGATGTTGAACAACGCGGCGACGGCGTTCAGATCGGGCACGACCCAGGACCTATCGACGCCGGCCGGGATCAGGCCATTTCCGTAGCCGGTCAGCAAGGTCGAGATACTGGCGACGCTGGACCCGGCTGGCAGGGCCGGGACCACGGTCTCGTCCGCGCGACGGAACTCATAGGACTTGGACGCGAAGGTCTTGTAGTTCACGCCCGCCCGGATGGTCAGCCAGTCGGTCGCGTCATAGGCCAGGTCACCCGAGAAGGTCTCGAACACCGTGGTCACGCCGTTCGGACGGATGCGGATCTCCGATCGGGGCGTGGCTGTTCCAATCTGGCGCCAGGACCAGTTGGCCGGGTCGGCGACGTTGAACCCGTAGTCGATCACCGGCGTGTTCGGATTGCCCCGGAAGTCCCAGGAATAGCCCTGAGTGTTCTGGCGATCGAGGGTGACCGTGGTCTGGATAGGGTTATCGAAGACCGACTCGGCACGCCCGGCGAAGAACCGGCCGCTGAGCCGATCGGTGAACTCGTGCTCGGCGGTGAAGCTGAGTTGCGTGAACTCGGTCGAGAGCTCGTCGAACCGCTGTTCGGAACGGACATCGACGTTGTCGAAAGTGCCGGCCACCAGGGCGTTGTTCTCGACGACGGCGTTCCGGACGATGATCTGGGTCTGACCACCGGCGGCGGCATTGCGGCTGAAGGACAGGCTCTCGAGGAAGTCTTCCTGACGCGTCGCATCCAGTTTGGAATAGAGAACGTCAAACGAGAACGTCGTGCCTTCGCGTGGACGGGCCTGCAGCGAGGCTGTGACGCCCAGCCGTTCCTGCTCGTGGGTCAACCGGCCGTAGCGCGGCAGGCGAGGAATGAAGACGCTGTTCTGATTGGCAGTGTTATAGGCTGTGACATTGCCGGGCGTATTGGCCGGGCGCGGGATGCCCGTGGCGCAGTTGGCCGCGCTGGAGCCCGCAGCGGTGTTGTTGGTCGCATTCTGCGGCGTCACGCCCAGCGGAGAACAGAAGCCGCCCGAGCTGCCACTGCCGAAGGCCGGAGCCCAGCGAACCGAGCTGAACCCTTCTTCGAAGATGCTTCGCTCGCTGTAGG
Organism: Brevundimonas sp. AAP58; assembly: GCF_001295975.1. Classification (GTDB taxonomy): domain Bacteria; phylum Pseudomonadota; class Alphaproteobacteria; order Caulobacterales; family Caulobacteraceae; genus Brevundimonas. The sequence continues at coordinate 69,336 of NZ_LJHU01000022.1, forward strand.
CGACCGACAGCAACGCCCCGAAAGTATCGTCCATGAAGGTGTTACTGATCAGGAAGGCCGCCCGCGGGTCGTAGCTTTCCGACAGGTCGTTGTATCCCATCTGCGCCGAAGCGGCCATGGTGAAGCCGTCGTAGTCGAACGGACGCGTGGTCTGCAGATCGACCGTGGCGCCCAGCGAGCCCTCTTCGGTCTCGGCGGCGGCGGTCTTCCTCACCTTGATCGAGTTGAACAGCTCGGCGGCGAAGACGTTGAAGTCAAAGCCCCGGCCCCGGTTCGCGCCGCCCGAGGAATCGGTGCCGCCGGTGGTGGCCTGGGCCTCCATGCCGTTGATGCGGGTCCGAGTGAAGTCCGAGGACAGGCCGCGCACGGTCAGCGAGCGCCCCTCGCCCGCATCGCGGTCGATCGAGACGCCCGGAATCCGCTGGATGGATTCCGCCAGGTTCAGGTCGGGGAAGTCGGCGATGTCCTCGGCGACAATGGCATCCACCACGCCTGCCTCGTTGCGCTTGATGCTCAAGGCCGCGTTCAGGCTTCCCCGGAAGCCGGTGACGACGATTTCGTCGACCTGGGTCGCCTCCTCGTCCTGCGGCGCGGTCTGGGCCGAGGCGGCCCCGATCCCCAGTGTCAGGGCGATAGCCAGGCCGGACGCGCTCGCGACCAGCCCCCGACGATAGGCGCGCACCCGCGCCGAGTGATCCGAAGTCATAGTGCCTCCTCCCAAGGACATGTCATCGCGCCGACGTGGTCGCCGGTCTATGGTCTGGTCGTTGCGAGGTTCCCCCCACTCCGATTGACACCGGTATCATTTTTGAACGACATGCGCTCTGACACCGGTATCAATGCGAGCCTAACCCGATGATGACCGTTCTTGCAAGCCGTGTGTGTTTCGCGCTCGTCGCGCTGGTCACCGCTTCAGCCGTGGATGTCGCCATCGCGCAGCAGCCCGCCCCGCCCTCGACGAGCCCGGCGCTCCCCGCCTTTCCGGGCGCAGAGGGCGCAGGCCGCCCTTCGCTTGGCGGACGAGGCGGCACCGTCCTGCGCGTGACCAACCTGAACGATTCCGGTCCCGGCAGCCTGCGCGTTGCTGTCGAGGCCGACGGACCGCGCACTGTGGTGTTCGACATCGGCGGAACGATCCGACTTTCTTCTCCCCTGCGCATTCGCGAGCCGCGCATCACGATCGCGGGCCAGACTGCGCCGGGCGGCGGCATCACCCTGCGCGGCCAGCCCCTGATCGTCTCGACCGACGACGTCATCATCCGCTACATCCGCTCCCGCCTCGGCGACGAGGACGGGGCCGAGGCCGACGCCGTCACCATCGACCGGGGCCAGAGGATCATCCTCGACCACGTCTCCGCCTCCTGGTCGGTCGACGAGACCCTGTCGGTCGGCAGCCGCGACCGCGTGATCGACGCCGTCACCGTCCAGTGGTCCATCATCTCCGAGAGCCTGAACGGCTCGGCCCATTCCAAGGGCGATCACGGCTACGGCTCCCTGATCCGCGCGGGACGGGGCGCGGAGATCACCTTCCACCACAATCTCTGGGCCAGCCACCGGGCCCGCATGCCCCGCCCCGGCAACTACCTGACGCCGGACCTGGACCCGGACGGCGCCCGCTTCGCCTTCGTCAACAACGTCTTTTACAACTGGGGCGGAGACCAGGCGGGCTACAACGCCGACGACGACCCGGCGACCGTCTCCATCTACGCCTTCGTCGCCAACGCCTATCGCCGCGGCCCGGACTCCACCGGCGGCGTCATCTTCGAGGAAGAGAGCCCGCTGGCCCGCGCCTGGTTTGAAGCCAACAGCCTGGACGGCGACACCCCCGCCGATCCGTGGAGCCTCGTCGAGGGCGGCGACCGCGACGACTACCGCCTCCCCGCCCGCCCCGACTGGGCGCGGCCGACCGCCACCCCCGCCGCCGAGGCCGAGGCCGCTGTGCTGGCCCGCGCCGGTGCCTCCCGCGTCCGCGATGCCGTCGACGTTCGTGTCATCGCCTCCGTCCGCGATCGCACGGGCCGCATCATCGACAGCCAGGACGAGGTCGGCGGCTGGCCCGACCTCGACCCCGGCACGCCCTGGATTGATGCCGACGGCGACGGCATGCCCGACGACTGGGAACGCGCCCAGGGCCACGACCCAGCCACGCCAGACGGTGACGCCGACCCCGACGGCGACGGCTTCACCAACCTGGAGGGCTGGCTTAACAGCCTCGCCTCCTGACACCTATCCGGTCACAGGCCCCAGCGCCGTACCGCCCCAGAAGGCACAGTTCCGGCGCTCAAAGAAGCGATCGTCCATCCGGTCCCCCTCCGGATCGAACACCCGCACGGGCCCACCCCCTTCGCTGACCCTTGGCCACTCGGCCTCGAAGTTTGGGTCATGCCCGAACCCGGCCCACAGCCGCATCATCCGCTCTGACAGCGCCCTCTGCTCCGGCGTCCACCGTCCCGTGTCCGTGAACAGCCAGGACGTCCCGAACACCGACGCCAGCTCCGACGCATGATAGGCCCCCATGTCGATCCCCATGATCGCGTCGGGGATCACGAACGGCGGCTCCGGATCGGCGAACTCATAGCCGTGCACCGGCACATGGGCCGCCAGCACCCGCCTGAGCGCATCCGCCGGACAGGCAAAGCGGCTGTCGGTGAAGCTCCGCGCGATCGCCACGCCCGGCCCGCCCTCGCCCACCGGATAGAGCGCCAACGCCCGTTCGCCCGCCTCGCCATACAGCCACTGCGTTTGGCGCTCATATCGATCCAGGTTCCTCACCTTGGTCGCGAACAGCCGCGCCTCGTCGGCCGTCGTCCCCACGATCACCGGCACGCGCACGAAGCGACCGCTGGCGAAGGCCTCGGGCGGGCTGACCGGCACGATCCCGTCCGAATGCACCGGTCCCCACGACCCCGGCCCGTTTATGCCCGACCGGGGCGACGGCGCGCGCGCCACCCGCCAAGCCGGCAGCGCCCTCAGGCACGCCACGTCCCAGGCCTCGCAGCCAAGGGCTTCCGCAAAGACCATCCCCTTCACCGCCTCGATCGCCGCCGGGTTCAGAGAATTCGGCTCAAGGCACGGCCCGCTCTGCAGGATCACCCGGTGAAACAGCCCGTCGGACTGCAGCGACGCCATCAGATAGCAGGCGCTCCACGCCCCGGAGCTCTCTCCGAACAGGGTCACGTCGCCGGGATCGCCGCCGAAGTCCGCGATATTGGTCTGCACCCAGCGCAGCGCCGCCTGCTGGTCCATCAGGCCCCAGTTGCCGCCGACCCCGTCGCCCTCAGCCGCGAAATCCGGATGGGCCAGCCAGCCCAGCGCCCCCAGCCGGAAGTTGACCGTGACCACCACCCGCCCCTGCTCGACCGCCAGCCGGCTCGGGTCGTAGTTGGCCCCCGCCCCGATGGTGAACGCCCCGCCGTGGAGGAACACCATGACCGGCAGCGCCGCCTCGCTTCTCGCCGGCGCATAGACGTTCAGGACCAGGCAATCCTCCGACCCAACGACGATCCCGCCCCCGCCGCCCAGCACGGCGTCCCGCCCGATCGCCTGCACGCAGTCCGACCCCAGCCGCGTCGCATCCCGCACGCCCGTCCACGGCTCGACAGGCCGAGGGCTGCGCCAACGGAGCTCGCCCACCGGCGGCGCGGCATAGGGAACGCCTAGGAAGGCGCGGACGCCTGCACCCTTGACGCCGCGGACCTCTCCAGCCCGCGTCGAGGCCGTCGCGAAGGTGCGGTCTTTTGCGAACCGGACATAGTCCACCGCTCCCGGATGAGTACAGGCGGCAAGGGTGACGACGGAGAACAGGAGGAGAAGCCGGAACACGCCCCACCGTGCATCTTGGTGGCGGTAGCGGTCCAGAGATGCCCAACTGACTTTCTTTCGTCATTCCGGGCGAAGCGCAGCGGAGACCCGGAACAGGGCGGCGCGCGCCAGCGCGAAGCTGACATGCACACCGTCGGGAGACACATTTCGCCTTCGCTTTGCTTCGGCGCCGCCTTGTTCCGGGTCTCTGGTCGCTTCGCCCCCGCCGCCCGGAATGACGAACAAAAAAGGGCCCCCGGATGGCTCCGGGGGCCCTTCTTCAACTCAGTCGCTCACGCGCCCAGGCCTTGAGCGGCCGCGCGGTGAGCGTGAGCAGCCTCGCCTTTAAGCGATGATCTTGGCCACGACGCCGGCGCCGACGGTGCGGCCGCCTTCACGGATG
>NZ_LJHU01000023.1 GCF_001295975.1 Brevundimonas sp. AAP58
GGCGGGCGGCCAGACCGCCCGCGCCTTCGCCGCCGTGCGCCCGCCTGGCCATCATGCGGAGCCGGACCGCGCGATGGGCTTCTGCCTGTTCTCGTCCGTCGCCGTCGCCGCGCGCGTGGCCCAGTCGCTGGGCATGCCCAGGGTCGCCGTCGTCGATTTCGACGTCCACCACGGCAACGGCACCCAGGCGGCGTTCGAGGCAGACTCGAGCCTGTTCTTCGCCTCCATCCACCAGATGCCTCTCTATCCAGGCACGGGGGCGCCGCACGAGACCGGCGTCGGCAATGTCGTTAACGCGCCGGTCGAGCCCCATGCCGCGCGCGAATCATGGCGAGCGACCTTCGCAGGCGGACTGATGCCCGCGCTCGATGCTTTCGAGCCGGATCTGATCCTGATTTCCGCGGGCTTCGACGCCCATCGCCGCGATCCGCTCGCCCACCAGAGCCTCGAGGCCGAGGATTTCGCCTGGGCGACGCGGGCGGTGCTGGAGGTCGCGCGGCGGCGATGCAGGGGCAAGGTTGTGTCGTCGCTGGAGGGGGGCTACGACCTCGAGGGGCTCGGCCGCTCGGCCGCTGCTCATGTGCGGGCTTTGGGGGAGGACTGAGGACCAGACGCGTCGCCGACGCCGCCCCTCGCGCCATGAGCCCCGACACCCTTCAGATGAATCGTATCGACCTCGCCGTTCCCGAGCCGGTCGCGCCGCGCGCGCCGGAAACGCCCGGCCGGATCGGCTCGATCACCCTGGCGCGCCACGGCGAGCCCGCCCTGTCGCGGAAATGCTATCTGACGTCGGACCAGTACCGCGACTGGTGGGCCAAGTATGAGCAGGGCGGTTTGCTCGCGGGCCAGACCCCGCCAGCCGAACTGTTGGCCACCGCTCAGGGGGCAGGCGTCATCTTCGCCTCCACCCGCCAGCGCGCCCAGGAAACCGCCGTCGCCGTCTCCGCAGGTCGCGCCGTGGTCTCCGACGTCCTGTTCATCGAGGCGCCCCTGCCGCCGCCGCATTTCCCCAGCTGGTTCAAGCTGCCGCCCAAATACTGGGGGGCGGTGGCTCGCTTCTGGTGGCACGCTTTCGACCACCACGACGGCCAGGAGACCCGCCGGGAAGCCGAGGCCCGCGCCGAACGCGCCGCCCAGCTGCTGATCGCCCGCGCCGAGGCCGGAGAGGACGTGCTGGTCCTCGCCCACGGCTATTTCAACCACATGGTCGGGCGGCGGCTGAAGGCCGACGGTTGGAAGCTCGTTCACAATCAAGGCTTCAAGTATTGGAGCCAGCGCCGCTACGAGCGGGCGTGACGCTTCCCCGTTGAAGCGAAAGCGAGGCCCCTCTAGGGTCGGCACCGATGTCAGATGCTTCCGCCGTCCCCGCCGACCTTTCCTTCGAAGACGCCCTGTCGCGGCTCGAGACGATCGTCTCGCGCCTGGAGTCAGGCCAGGCCCCGTTGGAAGAGTCGATCACCCTCTATGAGGAGGGCGCGCGGCTGAAGGCGCACTGCGAGGCGCGACTCAAGGCGGCCCAGCTGCGGGTCGACAAGATCGTGGTCGGGGCCGACGGCACCGCCAAGGGTCTCGAACCGGCCGAGTTCAACTGATGGCCGCCGTTGCCGAACGCATCACCTTCGACGACTTCATGAAGGTCGACGTGCGCGTGGGCGAGGTCGTGCGCGCCGAGCCGTTCCCGGAGGCGAGGAAGCCTGCCTATAAGCTGACCATCGACTTAGGCCCGGACGTCGGCGTCAAGCAGTCGTCGGCCCAGATCACCCGCCACTATACGACCGACCAGCTGACTGGCCGCAAGGTCGCGGCCGTGGTCAACTTCCCGCCGCGCCAGATCGGGCCCTTCATGTCCGAGGTGCTGACGCTCGGCTTTCCGGACAAGGACGGCGAAGTGGTTCTGGTGGGCGTGGATCGAGACGTGCCGAACGGGGGGAGACTGTTCTGATGAGGCTGGCCGCCAACGCCCCTGTCCAGAGCGTCGCCGAGCGGGTGGCCGAGGTCGCCGACATGGTGACGGTCGCGCTCGATGAACTGCTGCCCCGCGCCGACGGCCCGGAATCGCGGCTGACCGAGGCCATGCGCTATGCGGCGCTGGGACCGGGAAAGCGGCTGCGGCCTTACTTCGCCATGGAGGCGTCGCGGCTGTTCGACATCGAGGAACGGCCGGTGCTGCGCGCGGCTTGCGCGCTGGAATGCGTCCACGCCTACAGCCTGGTTCACGACGACCTGCCCTGCATGGACGACGACGACATGCGCCGGGGCCGCCCGACGCTGCATCGGGCCTATGACGAGGCGACCGCCGTGCTGGCCGGGGACGCGCTTCAGACCGCCGCTTTCGACATAATCCTGCACCGCGACACCCATGAGGACGCCGAGGTCCGCTGCGCGCTCGCGGCCCGCCTGTCGCTGGCCTCCGGCGCGCGCGGGATGGCCGGGGGACAGATGATCGACCTGCTCGGTGTGCGCGACGACCTCGGTGGTGTCGCCCGGATGCAGAGACTGAAGACCGGCGCCCTGTTCACCTACGCCTTCGAAATTCCGCTGATCGTGGCCAAGGCCGAGGAGCGGCATCAGCAGGCCCTGATGAACTTCGCCCACGACATCGGCCTGGCCTATCAGATCGTCGACGACCTGCTGGATTTCGACGGAGACGAGGCCGAACTCGGCAAGGCGGCCCAGAAGGACGCAGCCCAGGGCAAGACCAACTTCGTGACGCTGCTCGGGGTCGATCAGGCGCGGCATCGCGTCGCTCACCTGGCCGATCAGGCCCGCGCCCATCTGGACGTGTTCGGCGTTGACGCCGAAAACCTCAAGGCGAGCGTGGACTTCGTGCTAAACCGTCGGTCCTGACAGGGAGGACGTCGGTCGATCGAAGCCGACGCCATCGACAAGAAACCAAAGGCTCTTCCGTCCCGATGACCGACACGCCGCTTCTCGACAAGGTTCAGTATCCCGCCGACACGCGCGGGTTCGACATCGCCCAGCTGAAGCAGCTGGCCGATGAACTCAGGGCCGAGACCATCGACGCCGTCTCCGTCACCGGCGGGCACCTGGGGGCCGGTCTGGGCGTGGTCGAGCTGACCGTGGCCCTGCACCACGTCTACAACACCCCCGACGACATCCTGATCTGGGACGTCGGGCATCAGTGCTATCCGCACAAGATCCTGACCGGACGCCGCGACCGCATCCGCACCCTGCGCCAGGGTGGCGGCCTGTCGGGCTTCACCAAGCGGTCCGAGAGCGAATACGACCCGTTCGGCGCGGCCCATGCCTCGACCTCCATCTCGGCCGCGCTGGGGTTCGCCGCCGCGCGTGACCAGCAGGGCAAGAAGAACAAGGTCGTGGCCGTGATCGGCGACGGCTCCATGTCCGCCGGCATGGCCTATGAGGCGATGAACAACGCGGCCGAGACGACCGGCCAGCTGACCGTCATCCTCAACGACAACGACATGTCGATCGCCCCGCCGGTGGGCGGCATGAGCGCCTATCTGGCCAAGCAGGTCTCGGGCGGCGCCTATCAGAACTTCCGCCAGTTCGGGAAGAAGGTCGCCGAGCACATGCCGCGTCCCTTCCGCGAGGCGGCGCGAAAGGCCGAGGAATATGCCCGGGGCATGATCACGGGCGGCACCTTCTTCGAGGAGCTGGGCTTCTACTACATCGGGCCGGTCGACGGGCATGACCTCGACAACCTGGTGCCCATCCTCAGGAACGCGGCCAACATCACCGACCGCCCGGTAGTGGTCCATGTCGTGACCCAGAAGGGCAAGGGCTACGCGCCGGCCGAGAGCAGCGCCGACAAGCTGCACGCCGTGGTCAAGTTCGACGTGGTGTCGGGCAAGCAGAACAAGTCCGTCTCCAACGCGCCGAGCTACACCAAGGTCTTCGGGACCGAGTTGATCAAGCGGGCCGAGCGCGATCCGAAGATCGTCGCCATCACCGCCGCCATGCCGTCGGGCACGGGTCTGGACCTTTTCGGTCAGGCCTTCCCCAGCCGCACCTACGACGTCGGCATCGCCGAGCAGCACGCCGTGACCTTCGCGGCCGGTCTGGCGGCGGACGGGATGAAGCCGTTCTGCGCCATCTATTCGACCTTCCTCCAGCGCGGCTACGACCAGGTCGTCCACGACGTGGCGATCCAGTCCCTGCCGGTGCGCTTCGCCATGGACCGGGCAGGTCTGGTGGGCGCCGACGGCTGCACCCATGCGGGCTCGTTCGACATCGGCTACATGGGCGCGCTGCCCGGCATGGTGCTGATGGCCGCCGCCGACGAGGCCGATCTGGCCGCCATGATCGCCACCGCCTGCGAGATCGACGACCGCCCGTCCGCCTTCCGCTACCCGCGCGGCGACGGGGTCGGCGTGGAGATCCCCGAGCTGGCCGCCCCGCTGGAGATCGGCAAGGGCCGCATCGTTCGGGAAGGCACGGCCGTCGCCCTGCTCAGCTTCGGCACCCGTCTGCAGGAGACGCTGAAGGCCGCCGATCTGCTGGCCGCCCACGGCATCTCGGCGACCGTCGCCGACGCCCGTTTCGCCAAGCCTCTGGACCACGACCTGATCACGCGTCTGGCGCGCGAGCACGAGGCCCTCATCACGATCGAGGAAGGCGCCATGGGCGGTTTCGGCGCCTTCGTGCTCCAGTTCCTGGCGTCCGAGGGCGCGCTGGACGCGGGCCTGAAGGTCCGCACCATGCACCTGCCCGACGTCTTCCAGGATCAGGACGCCCCCGCCGCCCAGTATGCCGAGGCCGGCCTGAACGCCGAGCACATCGCCGCCACCGCCCTGAAGGCGCTGGGCGTCGAGCAGGCGAGGGGCGCCGCGCGCGCCTGAGCTCTCGCATGACGCTCCACGCCCCCTACGATCCGTCGAACGTCTTCGCCAAGATCCTGCGCGGCGAGATGCCGGCAGTGAAGGTGTTCGAGGACGACGCCGTCCTGGCCTTCATGGACGTGTTTCCCCAGTCCGAGGGGCACGTCCTGATCATCTCGAAGACCTCGACCGCCCGCACCCTGCTGGAGGTCGAGCCCGAGGTGCTGAGCCGTCTCGCCGCCGCGACGCAGAGGGTGGCCAAGGCCGTCGTTCAGGCGCTCGGCTGTGACGGCGTGTCGATCATGCAGTTCAACGGCGAAGCGGGCGGCCAGACCGTCTTCCACCTGCATTTCCACGTCATCCCCCGCTGGGCCGACCGGCCGCTCAAGGGCCACGGTCAGGGCGGCATGGCGGACATCGATCAGCTGAAGGCGACGGCGGCGAAGATCAGCGCCGCTCTGGCCTGAGGTCAGTTCATCCGCGCCAGAGCCTGCCCGACCGGCAGGATGTCGAGACCCGCCGCCTTCGCCAGCCGGATCACCCGGTCCAGATCGTCGGGGGTGCAGCCGTACGGCGTCGGCCCATCCATCACGTCGTGGCCATAGGCGATCAGCCAGCCTCGCCTGTTCGCCGTCTCGGCCATTAACGCCTCCAGATCGTAGCCCGGCAGCCGACGACTCTCGAGCCCGATGGCTTGCGCCGCCGCTGCGTCCGCCCGGCCTGCGTTGACCCCGTCCCGCACGCCGCGCGCCAGCTGGAACCGCTCCGCCGCGACCGCCTTGGCGGTCAGGGACACGTCGCCATAGGGCCAGGCGAAGGTCGTCATCACATGGCCGTCCAGCCGTTCGGCGACCCAGTAGGCGTTGCGGTCCAGATCGGCGGCGTAGGCGCCCGGCGTGGCGCGCAGCGCGCTCAGATGGCTGAAGGTGTGGCACCCGACTTCGTGGCCGGCCTCGAACAGGGCCTGGAGGTGCGCCGTCGTGAACTGGGGCAGGCCCAGGTTCTCGCCGCTCTCCAGCCCGCCGCAGACGTAGTAGGTCGCCTTGACGCCGTGCTCGGCCAGGATCGGCCCGGCTTCGGTCCAGGCGGTCTCGGGGATGTCGTCGAACGACAGGCTGAAGACGCCGCGCTCCGGCGCGACGCGCATGGGCCTCTGATCCAGCCACCGGCCGACCCGGCGGCGCATCTTGTCGACAAAGGCGGACATGGGCTCACCCTAGCCGCCGAGCCTTAAGGCCGCTTCAACGCCCGCCCGGCCACCACTGCGCCGGCGCCGAACTTCGCTCGCAGCGCGTCGATGGTCGTCTCGGCCTTCAGCGCCCTGGTTTCTGCGGAGGCGAACAGGCCCTCCGGCGCGTCCTCGGCGTCGTGGATGTCGGCCATGCCGATGCCGATCAGGCGATAGGGGCGGCCCAGCTCCGGCTTCAGCAGTTCACGTCCGACGGCGAACAGGGCGCGCGCCGTCTGCACCGGTTCGGGCAGGGTCTTGCGGCGCGTCACGATCTTGAAGTCCGTGCGGCGCAGCTTCAGCACGATCACCCGGCTGGCCACGCCGTCGCGCCGGGCCTTGGACGCCACCTTCTCGCACAGGGGCCAGAGCTCGGCCTCCAGGTCTTCGGCCGTCGTCAGGTCGGTGTTGAAGGTGTTCTCCGCGCTCATGCCGCGCCGGTCGTGCTCGGGGTTCACCGACCGGGCGTCGCGGGCGTGGCTGAGGTCGTGCAGACGCAAACCGGTCTCGCCGTAGCGTTTCACCAGATCGCGCACGTCCGCCGCCGCCAGGTCGCCGACCGTGGCGTAGCCGTCCGACACCAGGGTCTTGCCGAACACCGGCCCGACGCCGGGCAGCACCCGCACGGACTTGGGGGCCAGCAGCGCCTGGGCGTTCGCCACCCCGATGACGGAGAAGCCGCGCGGCTTGTCCAGCTCCGACGCGATCTTGGCGAGGAAGCGGTTCGGCGCCAGGCCGATCGAGACCGTCAGCCCTGTCTCCACCTCGATCCGCTTCTGCAATCGGACCAGCTGCAACGCCGGCGACCCGCCGTTCAGCCGCTCGGTGCCCGACAGATCGATCCAGGCCTCGTCCAGCGACAGAGTCTGCACCAGCGGCGTCAGTTCCCGCACCATGGCGAAGATGCGCCGCGACTCCTCCGTGTACTTGGCGAAGTTCGGCTTGATGACCACCGCGTCGGGGCAGGCCTTCAGCGCCTTGAACATCGGCATGGCCGAGCCCACGCCATACAGGCGCGCGATGTAGCAGGCGGTCGTCACCACGCCCCGCACGCCGCCGCCTACGATCACCGGCTTGTCGCGCAGCTCCGGCCGGTCGCGCTTCTCGACCGAGGCATAGAAGGCGTCGCAATCCAGATGGGCGATCGACAGCTGGTCCAGCTCCGGGTCCGACGCCACGCGGGGCGAGCCGCAGGCTGGGCACCTCGCCACGGCCTCGTCACCGGTCCACAGACACTCGCGGCAGATGCTCTTCATCGCTTCCCAAGACAGGGGTCGCGGACCTCGGGTGTTGCCCCGGCGCGGGTCCGCGCCCCGCTTCACGCCAACTTAAGACTGGATCGGTAGGTTCGGAACCGAAGTCGGCCCATCGTGCCGCGCGCCGAACACCGGGTGGTGATGTCCAAGAAAGTCCTCATCGTCGAGGATAACGAGCTGAACATGAAGCTCTTTCATGATCTGCTCGATTCCCAGGGGTATCAGACCCTGCAGACCCGCGAAGGTCTGCAGGCGATGGCCCTGGCGCGCCAGCACATGCCCGACCTGATCCTGATGGACATCCAGCTGCCCGAGATCAGCGGCCTCGAGGTCACCAAATGGCTCAAGGATGATGAGGAGCTGGCCCACATCCCGGTCATCGCCGTCACCGCCTTCGCCATGAAGGGCGACGAGGAGCGCATTCGTCAGGGCGGCTGCGAGGCCTACATCTCCAAGCCGATCTCGGTGATGCATTTCCTGGACACGGTGAAGAAGCACCTGAACCAGCCCGAGACGGTGGGCTGAGCCGATGGTCGCGCGCGTTCTGGTCGTCGATGACGTGGACGCCAACGTCCGCCTGCTCGAGGCCAAGCTGACGATCGAGTACTACGACGTCCTGACGGCGTCGGACGGCCCGACGGCGATCCGCATCGCGGCGGAGGAGCGGCCCGACATCATCCTGCTGGACGTCATGATGCCCGGGATGGACGGGTTCGAGACCTGCCGCCGCATCAAGGCCGATCCAGTCACGTCTCACATTCCTGTCGTGCTCGTGACCGCGCTCGATGGCCGTGAGGACCGCATCAAGGGGCTGGAGGCGGGGGCCGATGACTTTGTCACCAAGCCGATCGATGACGTCGTCCTGTTCGCCCGGGTCAAGTCGCTGACGCGGCTGAAGCTCATCATGGACGAGCTGCGCGAGCGCGAGGAGTCCAGCCGCCGTCTCGGCGTCAGCGCCGACAAGGCGGGGCGTCTGAAGGGCTCTGGCGGCCGCATCCTGATCGTCGATGACAACGCGCGCCAGGCCGAGAAGATGGTGGAGGTGCTGTCAAAAGAGCACCGGCCGACGGTCGAGACCGACCCGGTCGCGGGCCTCGCCGCCGCCAAGGGGCCGAATGACTTGCTCATCGTCAACGTCGCGGCATCCGAGTTCGACGGCCTCCGCCTGGTCGCCCAGGTGCGGTCCACCGAGAGCACGCGCCACTTGCCCATCCTCGCCGTCGTCGATCCAACCGACCGGCCGCGTCTGGTCAAGGCCTTGGATCTGGGCGTCACCGACCTGCTGACCAAGCCGGTCGATGCCGAGGAACTCGCCGCTCGCGCCCGTACCCAGGTCCGACGCAAGCGCTATACCGACTTCCTGCGCGAGAAGCTGGACTACAGCCTGGAGATGGCGGTCACTGACGCGCTCACGGGTCTGCATAACCGCCGCTACATGGCCGGCCAGCTGCAGGGCTTCGTCAGTCGGTCGGCGCTCGGCGGGGAGCCCGTGTCGGTGCTGGTGCTCGACATCGACCACTTCAAGGCGGTCAACGACGGCTTCGGCCATGACGCGGGCGACGAGGTTCTGCGTGAGTTCGCCGTGCGCCTGGCCACCAACGTCCGCGCCGTCGACCTGCCGTGTCGCCTGGGGGGCGAGGAGTTCGTCGTCGTCATGCCGGGAACCGACATGGAGGACGCGCGCCGCATCGCCGAGCGCATCCGCCGAGACGTGGGCTCCACGCCGTTTCGCGTGATGAGCGGCCGCGAGCTTCTGACCGTGACCATCTCGATCGGCGTCGCGGCCTGCACCGGCCCCGGCGATACGCCCGAAGCCCTGCTCAAGCGCGCCGACGAAGGCGTCTATGAAGCCAAGGCCGCCGGCCGTGATCGGGTTGTGGTGCGGGCCGCCTGACCGAGCAGCGGCCAACTAGCCGATCTTCACCCGCACCGCCGCCTCAGGCAGGTCCTCTCCGAACGCTCGCTGGTAGAACTCCGCGATCGTCGGCCGCTCCAGCTCGTCGCACTTGTTCAGGAACGTCAGGCGGAAGCTCAGGCCCAGGTCGCCGCCGAAGATCTGGGCGTTCTGGGCCCATGTGATGACCGTGCGCGGGCTCATGACCGTCGAGATGTCGCCGTTCATGAAGGCGTTGCGCGTCATGTCGGCGACGCGGACCATGGCGGCGATCTTCCTCCGGCCCTCGGCGTCAGCCCACTCTGGCACCTTGGCGGCGACGATCTCGGCCTCCACGTCGTGGTCGAGGTAGTTCAGGGTCGTCACGATCGACCAGCGGTCCATCTGGCCCTGATTGATCTGCTGTGTGCCGTGATACAGGCCCGAGGTGTCGCCCAGGCCGATGGTGTTGGTCGTGGCGAACAGGCGGAACCACTTGTTGGGCCGGATCACCCGGTTCTGATCCAGCAGGGTCAGGCGGCCCTGCGCCTCCAGCACGCGCTGGATCACGAACATCACGTCCGGTCGGCCGGCGTCGTACTCGTCGAACACCAGCGCGATGGGCCGCTGGATGGCCCACGGCAGCATGCCCTCGCGGAACTCGGTGACCTGCTTGCCGTCCTTCAGGACGATGGCGTCCTTGCCGACCAGGTCGATGCGGCTGACGTGGCTGTCCAGGTTCACCCGAACCAGGGGCCAGTTCAGGCGCGCCGCGACCTGTTCGATGTGCGTCGACTTGCCGGTGCCATGATAGCCCTGGACCATGACCCGGCGGTCGTGGGCGAAGCCGGCGCAGATGGCCAGCGTGGTCTGCGGATCGAAGCGATAGGCGGGATCGACCTCGGGCACATGGCTGTCGCCCGGATCGAAGCAGGGCACGGTCATGTCGGAATCGACGCCGAAGGCCTCGCGCACCGAGATCTTGCGGTGCGGTTCGAACGTCAGGAGCGGATCGGGCGAAGCGTCGAGCGGAGAGGGAGCCATGTCGCTCCTCTAGAGGTGCCGCGCGCGCGGCTCAACACGCGCGCGGCCACTTCGGGTGCGGTTATTCCGCCGACAGGTCGACGTCGACGTTGCCGCGCGTGGCGTTGGAGTAGGGGCAGACCTGATGCGCCTTGGCGATCAGGGCGTCGATCGTGGCTTTGTCCAGCCCGTGGTCGGTGACCTTCAGGTCGACCGAGATGTTGTAGCCCTCGCCCCGGTCGTTCTTGCCGAAGCCGATGCCGGAGTGGACCTGGGTGTTCGGCCCGACCGGCGTTCCGGCCTGCTGGCTAACCAGACGCAACGCTCCCAGGTAGCAGGCGGCGTATCCCACGGCGAACAGCTGTTCCGGATTGGTGCCCGGGCCGTCGTCGCCGCCCATGGCCGCCGGAACGGACAGGGCCACGTCGATCTTGCCGTCGTCGGTGTACGACCGGCCGCCGGCGCGGCCTCCGCCCGAAGCGGTGGCGTGGGCCTTGTAGAGAACGTCCATGAGAGGGCTCCTGTGGGGGTGGGAGCCGTATCTAGTGCGTCGCGGCTCCGGCGCGAGGGGCCTAGTTCGCCATCCCCGCCTTCTTCAGCGTCTTGTACGCCTTGATGACGCGCTGGAGCTTGGCTTCGGCGCCACGGTCGCCCTGGTTCAGGTCCGGGTGGAAGCGTTTCAGCAGCTCATGATAGCGCGCCTTGACTGCCGCCTTGTCAGTGCGGGCGTCCAGATCGAGGTCCGCGAGCGCCTGGCGCTCCAGCTTGCCCAGCCGCAGACCCTCTTCCTCGGCGGCCGCCTGTTCGCGCACGCGCCGACCGAACAGGCCGAAGCTGTCGTGCCAACCGCCACTCCCACCGGTGTTGGCCGTGCCCATCTTGGCGGCGAAGGCGGCGGCTTCGCGTGAGAACTTGCCCGCCTTCATCTCCCAGGTCGGGCGCCCGCCCGTCATGGCCTCGCGCTCTTGGGCGGCGCGGATCTGGCCTTCGGTCATGCCGGCGTAGAAGTTCCAGCCCTTGTTGTATTCGCCCGCATGCGGCTGACAGAAGTCGTAGAACTCGTTCAGCCGTTCACGCGACTTAGGCGCCTTGGCCGTGGCGGCGCGGGTGCAGTCCGGCCATTGGCAGGGCTTCTCGCCGGGCTTCAGACGCAGGACGTCGGCCTCCGCTTCCTCCTCCTCGGGGCGCGGCGGCTTGATCCGCATGTCCTTGAAGCGGGGTTTGTACTGGAACGAAGCAGGCATCGACCCCAGTGTAAGGTCGATTTGGTCACCATCAAGGAACAGCGCATGGCCGAAGGCCCGATCGCGACGATTATCCGCAACAAGCTGACGGCGGCGCTTGCTCCGACGCGGCTGGAGATTGAGGACGACAGCGCCCGCCACGCTGGTCACCACCACGAGGGCGGCATGGACGCCAGGCCCGGCGGCGAAAGCCACTTCAATCTGACGGTGGTGTCGGCGGCGTTCGAGGGACAGAGCCGCGTCGGTCGCCAGCGCGCCGTCAATACTCTGCTGGCCGAGGAACTGGCGGGTCCTGTCCACGCTCTGTCGATCCGGGCAATGACCCCGTCCGAGGTCGTGGACTGACGACAACCGTTGTTCACCCCGTCTTAGAAGGTTCGCCCTAGCGTCGCATTCGGGACTGTTTGCACGACGGGGTAGGGATGGTTGGGTCCGAGGAGATCGGAAAGAGCCTCGGTGCCGGGCAAGGCGCTGCGGGCGAGGCCGCCCAAGCCCTCACGGCCATCCTGCAGACGCAGTATCTGCGCTACCTGATCATCGCGAGCTGGGCGCTGGCGCTGCTGGCGACCGTCGGCGGACTGGAGGCCGGGGTCTGGTTCTGCGGCACCGTCGCGGCGGGCGCGGTGCGTGGCGCGTTTGAACGTCGAATGGCTGACAAGGTGACGGCCGGCTGGGGCCTGGTGTTCCCCGCCATAGCCACGGTCACCACCGCGGCCTGGGCTTCGGCACCGTTGCTCGCATGGTTTTCTGATCACGTCTTCGGCCACTCCCTGGCGGTCGCCCTGTTGATCGGCGGCTATGTGCTGGTCTTCTCCCAGCTGCGCAGCTCGCCCAAGCAAGCCATTGTGATTTCGTCGCCCTATTCGCTCGCGGCCATCATCATTGTGGCCAGCACCTGGGGCACGCCCGAGTTCTGGCCCTTTCTGGCCATCATGCCGTTCACGGCGGCTGGCCTGTTTGTGCTCGTCACCATGACCATGCTGCGTGAGGAGCGCATCAAGGCCTTCCAGGAGCATCAGGCCCATCTGATCGAGGAGCTGCAGGCCGCCCGCGACAAGGCCGACGCTGCCAACCAGGCCAAGTCCAGCTTCCTCGGCGTCATCTCCCACGAACTGCGCACGCCCATGAACGGGGTGCTCGGGGCCGCCCAGCTGCTGAGCGCCACGCGGCTCGAGGCGACCCAGCGCGAATATCTGTCGATCATCCGGAACTCGGGCGACAATCTGCTCAGCCTGCTGAACGATATCCTCGACATGACCAAGATCGAGGCGGGCAAAATGACCTTCGAGGTCATCGACATCAATCTGGAAGACCTGCATCGCCGGGTGACGGGACCTTTCGTCGCTCAGGCCGAGGCCAAGGGCCTGGAGTTCCGTTCGACGTTCGAGGGCGATCCGCCCGCCGTGGTCCGCGGCGATCCCCTTCGCGTCTGCCAGGTCATCCAGAATCTGCTATCGAATGCCGTGAAGTTCACGGAGACTGGCGCGGTTGAATACGTGGTGCGCACGCGCCGCATCAGCGATCGCCGTTGCGCCTTCGAATTCGCCGTGACCGACAGCGGTGCCGGGATCGCGCCGGATGACCTGGAGCGGCTGTTCCAGCCTTTCACCCAGGCCGACGTGTCCTCGACGCGCAAGTTCGGCGGCACGGGTCTTGGTCTGACCATCGCGCGGCGCATGGCCAACATCATGGGCGGCGACATCACCGTGACCTCCACGGTCGGCGTCGGCTCGACCTTTACCCTCTCGGTCGAGGCCGAGGTGGTGGAATGGAAGCCGATCCACGCTATCGAGGCGGCCGAGGCCGATGGCGGCGAGGGCGAGAGCCTGTCGGTGCTGGTCGTCGAGGACCACCCGGTCAACCGCATGATCCTCGAGGCCTGGCTGACCTCGGCGGGGCACACCACGACGGCGGCCGAGAACGGGCAGATCGCGGTCGATCTGGCCGCGGATCAGGGATTTGACCTGATCATCATGGATGTGAACATGCCCGTCATGGACGGCCTGACCGCGACCCGCCTGATCCGTGAGGCCGGTGCCAACCAGGACACGCCCGTCGCCGTGCTCTCTGCGTCCGCGCGACACGAGGATCACGAAGCGGGTCTGCAAGCCGGGGCCGATGCCTATTTGAACAAGCCCATCGATTTCGCCGCCCTCGCCCGACTTATCCAGACGGTGGGATCGGGCCGCGACGCCGTCCGCAAAATGGCGGAATGCGACGAAAAGCAGGCCGCGGCCTGAACCTCGCCTGATCGGCGTCGTTCAGATCGGGCTCAAGACCCGGCTCCTAGGGTGATGACAGGTCGGTAGTTCCCGACACACCCCGGAGTACCCGACGTGAAGAAGCTCATTACCGCCAGTCTGGCCGCCCTCATCGCAGCGGGTTCGATGGCCACCGCCTCGGCTGCTGACGCCCAGTCGCGCTATGATCGCAATGACCGCCAGGAACAACGACAGGACCGCCGCGACGACCGTCGTGATGATCGTCGCGATGATCGCCAGGAGCTGCGCGAGGATCGTCGTGAGTGGCGCGGGGACCGTCGCGAGTGGCGGGAGGACCGCCGCGAGGACCGTCAGGACTATCGCCAGCAGGCCCGCGCCTATGAGCGGTGGCAGCGCGCCGAGCGTCGCTACAATGTGGGTCGCTACTACGCCCCGCGCGGCTATCAGTCCCGCCAGTGGGGTTACGGCCAGCGGATTCCGAGCGCCTACGTGAACGGCTATGTCATTCGCGATTACAATCGCTACGGTCTGCGCCAGCCGCCCCACGGCTACCACTACGTCCGCAATGGCAATGACGTCGTGCTCGCCGCCATCGCCGGTGGCCTGATCACCGCGGTCATCGCCGGCCTGTTCAACTAAGGTCTGCGCCTCGAAGACGCGCCCCGGAGGAAGACCTCCGGGGCGTTTTCGCGTTTGGACCGGTCCGTGCCTAGATGAGGTCCGATGCGCGCATTCGCCGAACTCCTGGACCGCCTGGCCCTGACGGGATCGAGGAACGTCAAGCTCGTCCTCCTGCGTGATTATCTGCGCGCGACGCCTGATCCGGACCGTGGATGGGCGCTCGCGGCCCTGACCGGCGACCTGACCTTCGACGCTGCCAAGCCGGCCATGATCCGCAAGGCGGTCGAGGCGCGGGTGGATCCGGTGCTGTTCGGCTGGTCCTATGACTACGTCGGTGATCTGGCCGAGACCGTCGCCTTGATCTGGCCGACCGACCCAAATCATCGCCCGAACCGGGAGCCGCAGCTGGGCGAGGTCGTCGAGGCCTTGCGGACGGCGAAGCGTGGCGAGGTGCAGAGCCTCATCGAAGGCTGGCTGGACGCGCTTCAACCCAAGGGCCGTTGGGCCTTGCTGAAGCTGGTCACCGGGGCGCTGCGGGTGGGCCTGTCCGCCCGCCTTGCGAAGACGGCGACGGCGATGATCCGCCCGGAGGCGATCTCTGACGCGCCTGATCCTGATGGCGGCGAGGCCGTGACGCCCTTGGCCCTCGTCGACGTATCGGAGATCGAGGAGGTCTGGCATGCGGTCGATCCGCCCTACGCTGATCTGTTCGCCTGGCTGGAGGGCCGCGCCGATCGGCCGAGCCCGGACGCGCCGGGCCGCTTCCGTCCCGTCATGCTGGCCGTTGCGATCGACGAGGCGGTGGATTTCCAGAAGCTCGACCCCATCGACTACGCCGCCGAGTGGAAATGGGACGGAATCCGCGTGCAGGCGGTCAACGAGGGTGGCGTCACACGGCTCTACTCCCGCACGGGCGACGAGATCGCCGCCGCCTTCCCCGACGTCGTCGTCGCCCTGACCTTCGAAGGGGCGATCGACGGAGAGCTGGTCGTCGTGCGCGACGGGCAGATCGCGCCCTTTGGAGACCTGCAGCAGAGGCTGAACCGCAAGACGGTCGACGCCAAGGCCCTGGCCGCCCATCCCGCCGCCATCGTCGCCTATGACGCCCTGGCCCTGGATGGAGACGACCTGAGACCCCTGCCGCTGAGGGACCGCCGCGCGCGGCTGGAGGCCATGATCGCGGCGCACGGCGGCGAACGTCTGAGCCTGTCACCTCTGGTGGACTATGCCGACTGGTCGGCGCTTGGGCGGCTTCGTGCCGACCCGCCGGTGGGCGCGGCCGCCGAGGGGCTTATGCTCAAGCGCTGGGACAGTCCCTATCTCGCGGGCCGACCGAAAGGGCCGTGGTTCAAGTGGAAACGCGATCCGCACACGATCGACGCCGTGCTGATGTACGCCCAGCGTGGCCACGGCCGACGATCCAGCTTCTATTCCGACTACACCTTTGGCGTCTGGACGCCGGAAGGAACGCTGACGCCTGTGGGCAAGGCCTACTTTGGCTTCACCGACGAGGAGCTGAAACAGCTCGACAAGTTCGTGCGGGAACATACGGTCGACCGGTTCGGGCCGGTCCGGTCGGTTCGGGCAGAGCGCGACTTTGGCCTGGTTCTGGAAGTCGCCTTCGAGGGTCTGAATCGCTCGCCGCGACACAAGTCGGGCGTCGCCATGCGCTTTCCGCGCGTCAGCCGCATCCGCTGGGACAAGCCTGCCCGAGAGGCCGCCACCATCGATGAAGTGATGGACCTGCTGGATGTGATCGAGACCGGTGGGGGTCGGATCGCGACGGCGACCTGACCCACGAAAAAGGCTCGCTGAGGGTTCCATTCCGGGCATCCGGCGCTAGACCGCCTGAATGACTTCACCGGATTCCGCATTGGCCGCGCTCGTATCGACAAGCGAGCAGGCCGTCGCACTCGACACGGCCATGATCGCCAAGCTGACCCAAATCGCGGGGGATTTCGCGATCAACATCTCGATCGCGGCGATCATCCTCGTCGTGACCGTTTTCGCGGCGCGCTGGGCGTCGTCGGCCACCCGAAAGGGCCTCAGCCGGGTCCGAGGCTTCCGCCATGACCCGACGGTCCTCAGCTTCGCCGTTCAGGTGGTTCGGGTCCTTGTCTATCTGATCGGCTTCATCGCCGTGCTCCAGCGTCTGGGCGTGCAGACCACGTCGATCATCGCGGTTCTGGGCGCGGCGTCGCTGGCGGTCGGCCTGGCGCTCCAGGGGACGCTGTCGAACGTCGCGGCGGGCGTCATGCTGCTGATCCTGCGGCCCTATCGGGTGGGCGATCTGGTGAACATCGGCGGCAACGTCGGGCGGGTGCAGCGGCTGGACCTGTTCTTCACCCAGCTGTCCGACGTGAACAACGTCAAGATCATGTGCCCCAACGGCAAGGTGTTCGGCGACTTCATCTTGAACCTGTCCGGTCAGGGCACGCGCAGGATCGAGCTCAAGATCGGCGTGGGCTACGGCTCGGACCTGACCAAGGCGCGCGAGGTCCTGACCAGGGCGGCGGCGGCCCAGGAGGCCGTGATGCCCGATCCCGCGCCTTGGGCCGGGGTGACCAACATGCTGGACAGCGCCATCGAGATCACCCTGACCGCCTGGGTCACCTCGGACGCCTATTGGCAGGCCAGGGCCGATGTCTTCCAGGCCGCAAAAGAGGCGCTCAATGCCGCCGATATCGAGATTCCATTCCCCCACCAGGTCGCTGTCCCCTATGGCGACGACGACCTGGTGATGCCCATATCTGGAGAGGGCGTGGGCCTGCGCAGAGGCCGGGCCGATCCCCGCAGTGCCGGCTTCGGGCCGGGCCGCGATCCTGACGATAGCGAGAGCTGAGATGCGCTACGACTTCGGTTCCGACAACACCGCAGGCATGGCGCCCGCCGCGCTCCAGGCTCTGATCGACGCCAACGCCGGCTATGCGCGCGCCTACGGTGCCGATGAGATCACCGCCCGCGCCGCCGACCAGATCCGCCAGAGACTGGATGCCGACGCCGAAATTCGTTTCGTCTTTTCCGGCACGGCGGCCAACGCCATCGCGCTCTCAATGCTGGCCTGGCCGCACGAGGCGGTGCTGGCCCACCACGCCGCCCATGTCTGCACCGACGAGACGGGTGCGCCGGGCTTCTTCGGCCAGGGCATCGGCCTGATCGGCCTGCCGGGCTTTTCCGGCAAGATCGACCCGAAGGCCCTGCTCGCCGCGCTGGAAGAGCCTGAGGTCGGCCACCGCCAGCCGCCCGCCGCGCTCAGCCTGACCCAGTCCACCGAATACGGTACGGTCTACACCGAGGAGGAGCTGCGCCATCTCATCGAGCCGGTAAAGACTAGGGGATATGGCGTCCATCTGGACGGGGCGCGGCTGGCCAACGCGGCGGCGGGGGGTTTCGACCTGACGCAGATTCCCCGACTGGGCGTCGATGTCCTGGTGTTCGGCGGTGCCAAGGCCGGGGGGCTGTGCACCGAGGCCTTGGTCATGTTCGACAAATCTCTGGCCCGGCGCATCGACAACCGGCTGAAGCAGGCCGGGCAGCAGGCGTCAAAGGCCCGCTACCTCGCCGCGCCCCTGCTCGGCATGCTGGAGAGCGGCGACTGGGAGGGCGGGGCTGCCCACGCCAATCTGATGGCCCAACGGCTGGCCCAAGGCATCGCCACCCGGACACCATTCGTCCTGGCCCACCCGGTCGAGGCCAATGCGGTGTTCGTGCGCATGCCGGCCAAGGCGCATCAGGCGCTGAACGCCGCCGGCTGGGCCTGCTATCGCTTCGATGACGGCTCGGTGCGCTTTGTCTGCTCCTGGGCGACGGAGGAGGCGGCCGTGGACGAACTCCTGGACGCGGTCGCCGGTCTGAACTGACGCCTTTCGCATCGGGGGGACGCGGGCCATATGCGGGACATGGCGAGAGGCGAACGGGCGGGCAGACGAGGCGGATCGATGGAGGCGAAGGCGCAGGCGGCGGGAACCGTCGCCGAACCGCCGGTCGATCCCAAGACCATTCCTGCGCTCATGGACCTGGGCCGACTGGTTGGACGGTCGCAGGCACCGCAGCTCAAGCTCCGCCTGACCTTTGCTGTGCTTCTGACCATCGCGGGCAAGGCGCTCGGCGTGCTGGCGCCGCTGGTGTTGGGGGCTGCGGTCAATCATCTGGCGGCCGATCAGCCAACCGGCGTCGCGGTCGGATTGGGCTTTGCCGGGTTCGCAGTCGGCTGGGCGGTCGTGCGGTTCCTGTCGACAGCCGCGCCACAGCTGTCGGACGTGGTCTTTGCCCCGGTGCGTCAGGCGGCGCAACGACGAGCGGCCGCCGAGACCTTCGCCCACGCGCTGAATCTCTCTCTGGATTTCCACCAGACCAAGCGGTCTGGGGCCCTGTCGCGGACGGTGGATCGAGGCGCGCGCGCGGTCGACTTCCTGTTGCGCATTCTCGCCTTCAACCTGGTGCCTACGGGCCTGGAGTTGATCCTCGCGGCGGGCGTTCTGGGCGCGGCTTATGACTGGCGTTTCGCGGCCGTCGCGGTGGTGGTGGTGGTGGTCTACGCCGTCTTCACCTTCGCCATCTCCAACTGGCGGATCGAACATCGGCGCACGATGAACACCGCCGATACCGAAGCCGCCGGCCAGGCGGTCGATGCCCTGCTGAACTATGAGACGGTCAAATCTTTCGGGGCTGAGAGCCGCGCGGCCGAAAGCTACGACCGGGCACTGGGCGTCTACGGGGTGGCGGCGCTCAAGGCCAACAGCTCGCTCGCCCTGCTGAACGCGGTCCAGGCGCTGATCATGAACGTCGGCCTTGGCGTTATGGCGGTGATGGCCGGTTATGAGGCCGCAGCGGGTCGCATGGGTCCCGGCGATGTGACGGCGGCCGTCCTGATCCTGATTTCGCTTTACGCGCCGCTCAACATCCTCGGCTTCGCCTATCGGGAAATCCGCCAGTCCTTCATCGACATGGAGGAGATGCTGAAAGTCACGCGGCAACAGCCTCTGGTCGCCGATGCGCCGAACGCGCCGCCTCTGCCCCGGTCGCCGGATCGCGGCGGTGCCTCCCTGGCGTTCCAGGAGGTGTCTTACCGTCACGACGCGCGCTCCAGCGGGCTGGAAGACGTATCGTTCATCGTGCCGCCGGGCACGACCACAGCCCTCGTCGGCCCCTCCGGCTCGGGCAAGTCGACCATCGTGAAGCTGGCGCTGCGTTTGCTAGACCCACAGAATGGTCGGGTGTTGATCGAGGGGGTCGACGCGCGCGACGTGACCCAGGCCTCGCTGCGTCAGGCCGTCGCGCTGGTCCCGCAGGACGTGGCCCTGTTCAACGACTCGATCCGGGTCAACATCGCCTTCGCCCGGCCGGACGCCGACGAGGCGGCGGTATGGGCGGCGGCGGAGGCGGCAGAACTGGCCGACTTCATCCGGAGCCTGCCGGACGGCATGAGCACCAAGGTCGGAGAGCGCGGTCTGAAGCTGTCGGGCGGCGAGCGTCAGAGGGTCGGCATTGCCCGTGCTCTGCTGGCCGATCCCTCGATTCTGATCCTGGACGAAGCTACCAGCGCGCTGGACAGCCGCACCGAGGCCGCCATCCAGAAGACGCTGCGGAAGGCGCGGGCGGGCCGCACCACCCTGGTCGTCGCCCACCGCCTGTCGACCATCGCGGACGCCGACCAGATCCTGGTCTTGAAGGCCGGGCGGATCATCGAGCGTGGCGCGCACCACGAACTCGTCGCCCGCGTTAGCGGGGAGTACGCCGCCCTCTGGCGCAAACAGACCCGCGGCGCCCGCGCGAACGCGGACGCCGTGATCATCTGATCTCTAGAAAAAGCGCCGGCCCCGAGACGGGTGCGGGGGGAGTGGGCTCGCCCCGGGGCCGGTCTGACCCGACGTCAGCTGGCGCGGCGAACGCGCCGGGGCTGGGCGATGGTCGGGCAGTTGATGACGACGCCCAGCGGTCGGATGCCGGCGACGAAGGGGTTTCCGGGGCCTTCCGGCGCGACCGGCGCGGTGGCGACGTCGCCAGCCGCGACCAAACGGCCGAGGTCCTCGATGGAGGTGATGCGGCGCACGCGGTTGGCGGCGATGGCCTGATCCGTCCAGACCACGACGTGGGCGTCCCACATGGGGCTGTAGTTGTTGTCCAGAGACGGATTGTCGTTGTCCGGGTCTAGCGGGAAGACGTTGATCGGATCGATGCCGCCGTTGGCGATCGAGGTGGCGAAGCCCTGGTTCTGACCCGTCGCCGGATCGAGAATCCCGTTCACGACCGGCGCGAAGCCCAACAACGCCGAAGGTTGGTCAGGCGTCGATTGTCCAAAGCTCGGGACGCCTCCGATCCGCGGGGCGAAGACGCCCTGTTCGATGACCGCTGGAACATCGGCCGACACGTCGGTGACCAGGTGGTAGTAGTACTGCTCGCCGCCCTGGAACCCGTCCAGCAGCTGAAGCACGACCGTGCCACGACGCTCGTCGAGGGCGTTGGCGCGGTCGTGGCGGCCCGTGGCGTTGCCGACGATCTGCATGTTCAGGACGACGCCCGACGGCATGACGACCATGGAGGACCACTCGGCGTCAGCGACGGCCCCCGGCACTGCGCGCGCCGGCGGGAAGGGATAGGGCGTGCCTGGCACCAGCTCGTAGGTCGGCGAGAAGTCGACCGAGCCCCGGAAGCGCACGACGCCGTCCTGAATCGTCACCCGCTGCTCGCCCGGCGTGCCGGCCGCGTGGCGCAGCTTGGGCGAATAGTTCACCCCCAGCCGGTTGGCGGTCTCGAAGTCGGACGCTTCGGTGATGATGTAGTGGACGGCCTCGCCGCGCGGCCCGACGCCCTTGAACAGCGGCAGGGTCACGGTGGCGGCGCCGTAGGTGAAGTCGACGGCCAGGGCGTTTCGCATGAAGACGTTGTCGTCCTCCGAAAAGCGCACGGCGGTTGCCGGGGAATAGGACGGCCGGCCATAGTCGCGTGCCGAGCGGGCCAGAAGCGCATCAGCTTCAGCGAGCGCGGCGCGGTTACCCTGGACCAGCGGCGCGTTGGCTGCGTTGGCGGGAGCCTCGGATGCGGCGGCGGGAGAGTTGGCCCCTGCGGCCAGAACGGCCAGAGCCATGACGATGGCAGTTTGTTTCACGGTGTAGCCCCTTCGGTGCGCCCCGGTGGGGCGTGGATGCTGCTGGTCGGGAGTGCCGCCAGCCACGGCAGCGTCGCCCGGCGGGGCAGGTCCGTCTTTTTCCAGGGTGCGGGAGCTTTGTCTGGGATTGCTGTCAGGCGGTACGCGCGGCGCGCCAGGCACCTGGCGTGGAGCCCGTCACTCTGCGGAAGGCGGTGGTGAAATGGGCCTGATCCGCGAAGCCGCAGGCGTGGGCCACGGCGGCGATGCGCGAGCCGGGCTGGAGCAGCAGCCGCATGGACCGCTCGATGCGACGCCGCTGAACGAAGCGGACCGGACTGACGCCGTGGCGAGCTCGAAAGGCGCGGGTGAAGTGGAACGGTGAGAGGCAGGCCACTGCTGCGAGATCGGTCAGCGTGATCTCCTGATGCAGATGGGCCTCGATGAAGTCGATGACCCGGGTGAAGCGCAGATCCGTCGGAGGGGCCGGCGTCATGCCTTCGGAACGGTGTGCGTCCGCCGCCGAAAGCAGGGCCGACAGCAGGGCCAGGGCCACGCTGTCGACGAACAGTCCGTCGGCGCGTTCGGCCTCCGTCCAGGCGCGGCCCGCCAGAAGCGGGAACATCGGGTCCTGAAACGGGCGCTCGTAAACGGGGGCCAGCCGCTCGACCAGCGCCGGGCTCTCGATCGCCGAGGCCAGCCGCTGGGCGGGTGCTGCAAGGATGATGAGCTCGCTCGGCCCGTCGATCTGGTAGTCGACGTCTGTCAGAGGCGGTGCCGCCACGGTGTGGGGGCGGTCGGTCGGAATGTTGATCCAGCCGTCGCCGAGATTGTAGCGGGCCGGTGCCCTTGCGACCCGGCGGCGGATGCCGATCAGCAGGTCAGGCGTGGCGCGGTCGGTCAGGCCGTGGCCATCCTGAAGAACATGCAGCAACTGAACGCCAAGCGAGCCGGCGGACCGCGCCTCGTGCTCGAAACCCGAATAGCCGGAGCGGCGGTAGAAGTCCGTATAGGACGGATGCGCGGCGCGGGCGCGCCCCCACTGCTTCGGCAGCCCAGTCGTGTCGCCATCATCCAGCACGCATCTATCCCCCGTTCGGGAGACGTTTTGCGATCCGCAGAGGTTACAGTTGGTTCCGAACCCTGACGATCAGAGCGATCGGCCAATGGCGTAGAAGCGCTCGGACCGCTGGCTGCGTAGCTCGGCGGGCGACAGGGGTAGCAGCGCCTGCAGCTCGTCCCATACCGCCTCCCCGACGGCTGCGATGGCCGCATCGCGGTCGGCGTGGGCACCGCCGATGGGTTCTGGGATGACCCTGTCGACGATCTTCATGGTCATCAGGTCCGGCCCGGTGATTTTCATGGCCATGGCGGCGTCCTTGGCGCGCGCGCCATCGCGCCAAAGGATGCCTGCCGCGCCCTCGGGCGAGATCACCGAATAGATCGAGTGCTCCAGCATCAGCACGCGGTTGGCGGCGGCCAGGGCGATGGCCCCGCCCGATCCCCCTTCGCCCGTGACGGTCGCGATCATCGGCGTGCCCAACACAAGGCCGCGCTCGGTCGAGCGGGCGATGGCCTCGGCCTGGCCGCGCTCCTCGGCACCCAGCCCGGGATAGGCGCCGGCGGTGTCTACGAAGGTCAGCACCGGCAGGCCGAAGCGGTCGGCCAGGTCCATCAGGCGTACGGCCTTGCGATAGCCTTCGGGTCGGGCCATGCCGAAGTTGTGGGTCAGGCGGGTGGCGGTGTCGTGGCCCTTTTCGTGGCCCATGACGACGACGGCCTGGCCCCGGAAGCGGGCGAGGCCACCGAGGATCGCCTGATCATCGCCGAACTGGCGGTCGCCGCGCAACTCGGTGAAGTCGGTGAACAGGCCCTCCAGATAGTCCACGAAGTGCGGACGCTGTGGGTGGCGGGCGACCTGGGTCTTTTTCCAGGGGTCGAGCTCAGCGTAGGTCTTCTTGCGGAGCTGGTCGGCTTTCTTCTTCAGGCCATCGATCTCGGCCTCGAATGAGCCGGAAGTGGCCGACAGCAGGCCCAGTTCCTCGATCTTGGCTTCGAGATCGGCGATCGGCTTTTCGAAATCGAGGTAATGGGTGGCCATGAGGCGTCCGAAAGGGGCGGGCAAGGCGGCCCGGTCACAAGGCGGCGGAACCTAGTCGCGGGGACGGCGGGGAGCAAGCGGGCTCACTCGTCCCGCGCCAACGGATGGTGGGCGGCAATGACCTGCTTGAGACGGTCCGTGGCAACGTGGGTATAGATCTGGGTCGTGGCGATGTCGGCGTGGCCGAGCAGGGTCTGCACGACCCGCAGGTCAGCGCCGCCCTCCAGCAGGTGGGTAGCAAAGGCATGGCGCAGGACGTGGGGGCTCGTCCGCGCCGGGTCGATCCCGGCGTCGATGGCCGCCTGATCCAGCAACTGGGCGAAGCGGCGCGGGGTGAGATGACCGGAGGCTCCTGTCGAGGGGAATAGCCAGGGGCTGTCGGCCTGCTTCTCGGGCCGCTTCGCGTCGCGGGCCATCAGCCAGGCCTTCACAGCCTCCCGTGCCGAGGCGTTCAGAGGCGCGAGGCGTTCCTTGCCGCCCTTGCCCCTTACGATCAGATAGGCGGGATCGCGCCGTACGGCCTCGACGCGGAGCGCCAGCAGTTCGGAGACGCGCAGGCCTGAGGCATAGGCCAGCTCGACCAATGCGATCAGGCGAAGGCCCGCCGCCCCGTCGCGCGCCGCAGAGGCCTTCAGCAGACGTTCGACCTCGTCGCGAGACAAGGTCCTGGGCAAGCGGCGGCCCTGTTTGGGTGCATCCAGACGGCGGGATGGATCGTCGCTTCGCCAGCCCTCACTGAGGCAGAAGCGATAGAATTGGCGCACGGCCGAGCGGCGGCGGGCGGCCGTGGCGGCCGACAGGCCTCGTGTCGACAGACCCGCGAACCACGTCTCCACGGCCTCCGCGTCCGCGCCCAGAAGACCTTTCTCGAGGCTAGCCTCTGCATCGGCCAGGTCGCGCGCATAGGCCGATAGGGTGTGAGGCGAAGCGTCGCGCTCCACCGCCATCATCTCGAGGAAGGCTTCGACCTGAGGTGTGGTCATGCCGGATACTGGCCAGAGGTGGCGCTTGGTGTAGAGATTGAACCCGACATGTCGCCTTTTTGCCTTCCTACAGGAGGCCGCCGATGAGCGGCCTTGCCGCTCGATCAGCCGAGCCAACGATTCCTCGGCCGAGTCGCACCATAGCCCTGGTCGGCCTTATGGGCGTGGGCAAATCGACGGTGGGACGGCGGCTTGCCCAGCGTATGGACCTGCCTTTCGTCGACGGTGACGAGTCGATCGAGGCTGCGGCGCGCATGACGGTTTCGGACATCTTCAGCCAACTGGGCGAGGCAGAGTTTCGGGCGGGCGAGGCCCGGGTCATGCGCCGGCTGCTGGATGGACCGCCGATCGTGCTGGCAACGGGCGGGGGAGCGGTGCTGAACTCCGGCACCCGTGACCTGATGAAGGAGCGAGCGACGACCGTATGGCTTAGGGCCGAGTTACCCATCGTGGCCGCCAGGGTGCAACGACGCGACACCCGGCCCCTGCTGCGTGGCAAGGATCCTCTGACGGCTCTGAGCGCCATGGCCGAGGTGCGCTATCCCATCTACGCAGAGGTCGCCGACGTGACGGTCGATGTCGGGTCTGGCGCCCATGCCCAGGCCGTCGAGGCGATCCTTGAGGCGCTCATGGCGCACTGGGCGGGCGGGGGCGCGGCATGACGGTCATTCCAGTCCAAGGCGGCATGTTCGCGCCCTACGACGTGGTCGTCGGTCGTGGTCTACTGTCGGAGGCCGGCAGACGGATCGCGCCTTTCGCGCGGCATCGCACAGCTGTTGTCACGGACGAGATCGTGGCGGGACTGCATGGCGCGGCTGTGCAAGCCTCGCTGGAGGCGGCCGGGGTCCGCTGCGAGATCATCGCCGTGCCGCCGGGGGAAGCGTCCAAGTCCTTCGCGGAGCTGGAGCGCTTGATGGACCGGCTTCTGGCGCTGGGTCTCGACCGCAAGGACGTCATCGTGGCTCTGGGCGGCGGCGTGGTCGGCGACCTGGCCGGACTGGCCGCGGCGCTCTACATGCGAGGCATCGACTTCGTGCAGGTTCCCACCACGCTGTTGGCTCAGGTGGATTCCTCGGTCGGTGGCAAGACGGCGATCGATACGCCGCGCGGCAAGAACCTGGTCGGAGCCTTCCATCAGCCGCGGTTGGTGCTGGCCGACATCGATGTGCTGGGCACCTTGCCAGAGCGGCAGGTAAAGTCCGGCTGGGCTGAGGTGCTGAAGCACGGCCTGATCTGTGACCCCGCCTTCTTCGATTGGCTGGCCGGCGATGGGGCGGAGGGCGCGCGTGGCGACCCGGCCGCTCTGGAAAGGGCCGTGGTACGCTCGGTCGAGATCAAGTCCGCTATCGTTGGCGAGGACGAGAAGGAGGCCGGACGTCGCGCGCTGCTGAATCTGGGCCACACCTTCGGCCACGCGATCGAGGCGGAGCTTGGCTTCGAGGAAGCGGCTCTGGCGCACGGCGAGGCGGTCGCTCTCGGCTGCTGCATGGCCTTCCGGTACTCTGCCCGGCAGGGACTGTGCTCGATCCAGGATGCCGAGCGGGTACAAACGGTGGTCGCAGCCGCTAACCTGCCGACGCGGCTGGAACAGGTGGGGTCCTTTTCGGCGCAGGCCCTACTGTCGCGCATGGTCGGCGACAAGAAGGCTGAAGCCGGCCGTCTGACGCTGATCCTGGCCCGCGCCGTCGGACAGGCGTTCGTCTCCAGGGCCGAGGCTCCGGAGACCGTGCTGACGTTCCTTGAGGCGGAGGGGGCGGCCTGAGGCAGTCCTCCGCAACGGACGCTAGTCCATGCGCGTCCAGCCCAGGGGGCGCAGAACCTCAATCGGCCGGAACTGGGCCTTGTAGTCCATCTTGGGTGAGCCCTCGACCCAATAGCCCAAGTAGACGAAGGGCAGGCGGACGGCTTGGGCCTGACGAACATGGTCCAAAATGGCGAAGACGCCCAGCGAGCGCCGCTCGATATCCGGGTCGAAGAAGGAATAGACCATCGACAGGCCGTCCGAGAGCAGGTCGGTGAGGGTTACGGCGACCAGGTCGCCGGGGCCGCCGTCCAGAGACGGCAGGCGATACTCGATCAGATGAGTCCGTACCGCCGTGTCCTCGACCATGGCGATGTAGTCCAGCCAGGTCATGTCGGTCATGCCCCCGCCCGGATGACGCTGAGACAGATAGCGCTTCAGAAGGGCGAACTGCTCCTGCGTAGCCTCGGCCTCAACGAGGTCGCGCGACAGATCAGCGTTCCGGGCCAGCACCTTCTTCTGGGTGCGTGACAATCGCACCGCTTCGACCGGCAGCCGCACTGACACACAAGCGTCGCAGCCTTCGCAGGCCGGGCGATAGGCGATGTTCTGGCTGCGGCGGAACCCGGCGTGTGTCAGTTCGTCGTTGACGTGAGCCCCGTTCGAGAACGGCAGGTTGGCGAATACCTTCCGCTCGGTCATGCCGGACAGGTAGGGGCAGGGGGCGACCGCCGTCATGAAGAAACGAAGCTGGCGTGTCGGTACGTGTTGCGTCACGTCAGAACGTCCGCATCCGATCTCGTCGCCAGTAGGGCCACCGCTTGGTCATGGCATGATTTGGCGTCAATCCGCGCCGCGCCGCAAGCCGGTTCTCGCGACGCATGACCCTCACAGACTCGTGTCTCTTGGCAGGACCGGCGCTTCCCTCAGCAAGACGATGGCAATCCGGCGGTTACCGGCCAGCGAGGGGTCGTCCGGATACAGAGGGTCGGATCCTGCTTTGCCCGCGACCGAATAGACCCGGTCCGGATCGATGCCCGCGCCTTGCAGGATCTGGCGCGAGGCGTCGGCGCGCTGGGCCGACAGGGGCCAGTCGCCCGGGCTCGACGCCCGACCCGAACCCGGCACGGCCGAGGTATGTCCAGTGATCGAAATACGGTTGGGCAGCCGGTTGATGACTGTCGAGATGGCCCTCAACAGGACCTGGGCGCGGGCATTGGGTCGGGCTGAATTCTGCTCGAACATCGAGCGGCCTTCCTGGTCGACGAGCTGGATACGCAGGCCCTCCGGCGTCTGGTCCACGATCAACTGCCGCGACAGCTCGGCCAGCTCGGGCATCTGCTGCATGGCCTGGCGCAGCGATTCGGCTGCAGACGCGAACTCTGCCGCTTCGCGCGCGGCGATCTCCTCGCGCAGTTCCTCTTCCGATGCGGCGGCGAGGTTGGCGTTGACCCCGGCTTCCTCGGGGGCGTCCTGCGGTGCTTCTGGGGCCAGTTGCTCCAGAACATTGATGGAGCCCGACCCCTTGGACCCGTCCTCGCCAAGCGATGTGCCGCCCAGGATGCCGCCGGAACCGGACGTCGTCTGGCTGACGCTGGCAGGCGCGAAGTATTCCGCAATGCCGCGCTTCTGCTCAGGGTCGGTGGTGTTGATCAGCCACATCAGGAGGAAGAAGGCCATCATGGCCGTGACGAAGTCGGCGTAGGCGACTTTCCACGCGCCGCCGTGATGGCCGCCGCCGACCACCTTCTTGACCTTCTTGATGAGGATCGGACGATCGCTCAGCGACGACATGGACGGCCCCCCGAACGCGAATGTCCGACGTTTGCGCCAACAGGGTTAAGGCGACCTTTCGGACGCCGTGGTTGCCAGCGCCCGCGTCAACCCCTAGACCGCCCGCCACGCGGATGTGGCGGAACTGGTAGACGCACTGGATTTAGGTTCCAGCGCCGCGAGGCGTGGAGGTTCGAGTCCTCTCATCCGCACCAGCTGCCAGCGGCGTTACCGCTCCCGAGGCGGTCTTTCGCTGCCTTGGCTCAAACGAAAAGGCCCGGGATCGCTCCCGGGCCTTTCTATTCTGACGATCCGGAGGATCAGTCCTTCTGGTTATCGACGCCTCGTCCCATGGCCTCGGCTGGCGTGGAGATGGTCGTCTCCTCGGTGATGTCGATGCCCTTGGCCAGCTTGGAGTTCCAGAAGCCGTAGGCGGCGTAAAGGAGGGCTCCGATGGCGGCGTAGCCCCCGAGCAGCATCAGCGGAAGCGGGTTGTCCTCGGCCGCGTGCTGGAACATCGGAACCAGGTTGTTGTAGGCGAGGAACAGGCACGCTGCGATGCCCGCCACGGCCGTGGGGATGCCGCCCGGCACGCGGAAAGGACGCGGCATTTCCGGGTGACGGATCCGCAGCACGATCACGCTGAGGCAGACGATCGAAAAGGCCGTCGCCGTGCCGAGCGACACCAGGTCGCCCAGGATCGAGATCGGCAGGAAGGCCGCCGCGATGGCGATCAGGACCCCGAGCAGGATCGTGCCGATCCAGGGCGTGCGGTACTTCGGATGGATGACCGCGAAGGCCTTGGGCAGCAGGCCGTCGCGCGCCATGGTGTAGAACACCCGCGTCTGGCCATAGCATAGCACCAGCATGACCGAGGACAGGCCGGTGATCGCGCCGATCTTGATCAGGAAGCTGATGAGGTTCATCGGGCTGCCGTCCGCCAGGGTGATCGGCAGATCCGCCCATTCCAGACCCATGCGGTCGATGGCCACGGCGATCGGAGCCGGCGACGCCAGTTCCAGATAGGGCACCACGCCGGTCATGACGGCCGCGACCGCCATGTAGATCAGCGTGCAGACGAACAGGGCCCCCAGGATGCCGATGGGCACGTCCTTGGAGGGGTTCTTGGCCTCGGCGGCGGCGGTCGAGACGGCCTCGAAGCCGACGTAGGCGAAGAAGATGATGGCCGCGCCGCGGAAGATGCCTTCCACGCCGAACTGGCCCGGTCCCTGGTTCTCGGGGATGAAGGGCTGCCAGTTGGCGGGGTTCACATAGGCCACCCCGACCGCGATGAACGTCAGAAGCACGATGATCTTGATGACCACGATCGCGTTGTTGATGTTCGCCGATTCCGACACGCCCAGAACCAGCAGGCCGCAGACCGCCGCGATGCCGATGGCGGCGACGAGGTTGAAGGTGCCGGTCATGGGGAAGGTGGTCGCGCCAGCGTCCTGGACCAGCTGCACCAGAGGCGTCGCCCACTGCGGGCCTTCGCCGCCGGCATACTGGATGGCCGGGAATATCTGCTGGCTTATGCCGAAATCCGACAGGATCGAAACGACATAGCCCGACCAGCCAACGGCGACGGTCGAGGCGGCGACGCCATACTCCAGCACCAGCAGCCAGCCCATGATCCAGGCAAAGACTTCGCCCAGGGTGCCGTAGGCGTAGGTGTAGGCCGAACCCGAGACCGGCATGGTCGAGGCCAGTTCGGCGTAACACAGACCGGCCAGGGCGCAGGCGATACCCGCGACGACGAACGACAGCATGATCGCGGGACCGGCGTTGGCTGAGGCCACCTGACCCGTCAGAACGAAGATGCCGGCCCCGATGATGGCCCCAATGCCCAGACTCATCAGGTTGATGGGGCCCAAGGTCCGCTTCAGCTCGCTCTTGGCGGCCTCTTTCTGGATCTGGGCTACGGATTTTCTGAGGAACAGTCTGTTCCCCTGCGGCCTGAGGCCATCTGCGGACATGAAGTCTCGCCCCTGTGCAAACGTGGCGAGCCCCCTCGGACCGCCTCCCGAGCGGACGCATAGTCCCAAGGATTTGGCCCCGCAATCGGGTATCATCCGGGTGAAGTCTTCACGACAGAGGTGTGACGCGCACTGTGACTGCGGAAGCGCAGCGTTGGCTCAGCGGCAGCACGGCATGCTGGCGTCGAGGCATCGATCCGCTATAGCTCAGGGAACACTCTCAAGATCGACGGGGCTGTTTTCAGCGGCTCGGTACCAGCATTTCAGGAGCGATAAATGGCAGGAAACGCATCGGCCCCAGCACAGGCGCAGTGGTCTTCCAAAGCCGCGTTCGTCCTTGCGGCGACCGGGTCTGCCGTCGGGCTGGGCAATCTCTGGCGTTTTCCAACCGAAGCGGGCAACAATGGTGGCGGCGCTTTTGTGCTGCTCTACATCCTCTGCGTTGTCCTGATCGCAATGCCGCTCCTGCTGGCAGAGAGCCTGATCGGGCGCCATGGCCAGCGATCCACCATCGCGAGCGCGGCTCACCTCGCGCGTCAGTCCGGTGCCAGTCCGGCCTGGAGCCTGCTGGCCGTGATCGGCCTGATCGCCAACACCGCGATCCTGACGTTCTACTGTGTCGTGGCGGGCTGGGTCGTCTACTTCATAGGGACCAGCGCAGCCGATCTGATCGGAGCTGTTGGCGCGGGCGAGCCGCTGAGGGGCGCTTACGGTCCCCAGTCGGTCGAGCAGATCCAGCAGATGATGCCGACCCTCTTCGCCAATCCCGCCTTGCTGATCGGGCTGCAACTGGCCTTCGTTGTGGTGACGGTCTGGATTGTCGCGCGAGGCGTCAAGGGCGGCATCGAGGCCGCGGCCACCTGGCTGATGCCGGCGTTCTTCTTCCTTCTGATCGGCATCACGGTCTATGCGGCCATCATCGGAGATTTTACCGCCGCCGCCGCGTTCCTGTTTACGCCGGACTTCGAACGCGCCTTGCAGCCAGGCGTCCTCAGTTCCGCCCTGGGGCAGGCCTTCTTCTCCCTCAGTCTCGGTGGTGGTGCCATGATCGCCTACGGGGCCTACGCCTCGCGTGACACCAATCTGGCCCAGACGTCGGGCACGATCGCTTTCGCCGACTCGGCCGTGGCGATCATCGCGGGTCTCGCGATCTTTCCGATCGTCTTCAGCGTGGGGATGGAGCCGAATGCGGGTCCGACGTTGATGTTCCAGTCGCTGCCGACTGCGTTTCATTCCATGCCGGGCGGCGCGATCGTCGGTCTGCTGTTCTTCGTGCTGGCCTTCTTCGCCGCCCTGACGTCATCGGTCTCCCTGCTCGAGATTTCCGTCGGTTGGGTGATGGAGCGGTTCGGGGTTTCGCGCGTGGTGACCGCCGTCGGTATCGGCGTCTTCGTCTTTGCTGTCGGCCTGCTCTCGGCCCTGTCGTTCAACCTGCTGGCGGATCAACGGCCCCTGGCGACCGTGCCCGGCTTCGAGAATGCCACCTGGTTCGACGCCATCGACGGCGTGACGGGGCGGCTGTTGCTGCCGCTGTCCGGGCTGATCACGGCGATCTTCATCGGCTGGGTCGCGGATCGCAAGCTGGTGAATGCCGAGACCGGGCTGACGGGCGCAACGCTCACCGTATGGCGGTTCCTGATTGCCTGGATTTGCCCCTTGGCTGTCGCGGGCATCCTTGTGATCGGACTGTTCCCCCAGCTTCTCGCCTAGGGCACCGCGGAACCGCAACGGCATGACGCTGCCTATCGAGGCCGCTCTCGGGCCGCTTCATGCCGCACTGAGCCAAGGCAATGTCGCCGTCCTCGCTGCCCCACCCGGAGCGGGCAAGACGACGGTCGTGCCGCTTTCGTTGCTCGATGCGGATTGGCTCGGTGGCCGCCGCATCCTCGTTCTGGAGCCTCGTCGCCTCGCGGCCCGGGCGGCGGCGGACCGCATGGCGGCGACCTTGGCGGAGTCGAGCGGCCAGACCGTGGGTTACCGCACCCGGTTGCAGAGCCGCATCGGACCCAGGACCCGGATCGAGGTGGTCACAGAGGGGGTCTTCACCCGGATGATTCTCGATGACCCCGGGCTCGAAGGCATCGGGGCCGTCCTGTTCGATGAGTTCCACGAGCGCAGTATGGACGCTGATCTTGGACTGGCGCTGGCGCGAGACAGCCAGGCCTTGCTGCGCGAGGATCTGAGACTGGTCGTGATGTCGGCGACGCTCGACATCGCGGGCGTGTCCCGGCTCCTCGGCGACGCACCCGTCGTTGAGGCCGAGGGCAGGGCCCATCCGGTAGAGACGATCCATCTAGGCCGCGATCCCGCCGAGCGGATCGAGGATGCGATGGCTCGGGCCTGCCTGAAGGCGCTGGGTGAGCAGACTGGCTCCATCCTGGCTTTCTTGCCGGGCCAGGGAGAAATCCACCGCGTGGCGGGCATGGTCCGTGATCGACTGCGGTTGCCGGGCGTCGACGTGGTTCCGCTTTACGGCGCTCTGGACAAGGTCGCGCAGGACCAGGCCATCGAGCCTGCCCCACCGGGTCGCCGCAAACTCGTCCTCGCCACATCGGTCGCGGAGACCAGCCTCACCATCAATGGCGTTCGCGTGGTGATCGACAGCGGTCTCTCGCGGGTTCCACGCTTCGACCCGTCAAGCGGTCTGACCCGGCTTGTCACGGTAAAGGTCAGTCGTTCTTCAGCGGAGCAGAGGCGGGGGCGGGCAGGGCGCACAGAGCCCGGCGTCTGCTACCGTCTGTGGGACGAAGAGATGACACGGGGGCTTGTGGCGCACCAACGCCCGGAGATTCTTGAGACCGATCTGACAGGGCTGGCCCTCGACCTCGCCCGATGGGGCGCGCGGTCGGTCGAGGGCCTGGCTTTGCTCGACCCGCCACCTGCCGGTGCCTTCGCCGAGGCCCGAGCCGTGCTGACGCGGTTGGGCGCGCTGGATGAGGCAGGCCAGCTTACGGATCATGGGCGAAGGCTGGCGGCGCTGCCCCTGTCGCCCCGACTGTCGCACCTTCTGGCTGTGGCGGCTGATGCGGGGCACGGCGAGCTTGGTGCGCAGATCGCCGCGATCCTGAGCGAGCCTGGGCTGGGCGGTCGCGAAGTCGACCTGCGCGACAGGCTCGGAAATTTCGCGCGGGACCGGTCGCCGCGCGCCATGGATGCGCGAAAGCTCGTGGTGCGCTGGTGTCGCATGGCGGGCGGGCGGGAATCGGTTGGTGAAGGTGCGGATGAGGGCTCGATGGTCGCGTCGGCCTTTCCCGAAAGGATCGCCCGGGCCCGGGGCAAGCCGGGCGAGTTTCAGCTGGCCTCGGGGCGCGGATGTTTCCTCGATCCGACCGATTCGCTCGCGAAGGAGCCCTGGCTCGCAGTCGCTGAACTGGGCGGCGGGGAGGCCCGAGACCGGATTCGCCTGGCGGTTCCGCTCAATCCTGAAGGATTGGGCGAGATGCTCACCGTCGAGGAGCGGCTTGCTCGGGAACCCTCTGGCAAGCTGATGCTCCGCCGGGTCCGACGGCTTGGGGCGATCGTTGTTGACGACCGGCTCGTAGGAGCGCCGAACCGGGAACAGATCAATGCGGCCCTCAAGGCCCAGGTCGAAACGGAGGGACTTCAGGGCCTCGCCTGGGGTGAGCGATCCGGTGCCTTGCGGGCCCGGCTGGCTTTCCTCCATGCCCTCGATCCCGATTGGCCGGATGTGTCAGAAGCCGCGCTGACGAGCTCGATCGAGGTCTGGCTCTGGCCATTGCTCGAAGGCGTTCAGGCCCTCGAGCAGATCGGCGACGTCGCGCTCGAGCAAGGGCTGCGAGGTCTGATACCCTGGGACAGGCAGCGGATGCTCGACGAGCTTGCGCCAGCCCGCCTGATGACCCCACTCGGATCGGTAGCCATCGACTATGCGGCTGAAGGCGGTCCTCGGGTAGACATCCGCGTGCAGGAACTATTCGGTGTGACCCGGCATCCGACCGTCGCCGACGGGCGCGTGCCGCTGACCCTGGCATTGTTGTCTCCGGCCCGTCGCCCGATCCAGATCACAGCCGACCTGCCGAGTTTCTGGAAGGGGTCATGGTCGGCGGTTCGGGCCGAGATGCGTGGCCGTTATCCCCGTCATCCCTGGCCGGAGAATCCGGCCGAGGCCGCGCCGACCAGTCGCGCCAAACCGCGCGAGACCTAGGGTTTTTCAGTCACAGCGTAGGCCATGATGCCCGTTGCAACGGCCAGATTCAGGCTGTCGGCGCGGCCTCGCATGGGAATCTTGACATTGATGTCGCAGGTCGCGGCGAGGGGGTCGGTCAGGCCGGCCTGCTCATTACCCATAAGGATCAGTGTCGGCGGAGCATAGGTGGCATTGCGATATCCGGTGCTGGCGTCCAGCCGGGTGCCGACGACGGAACCTGGCCAGCCTTTGCGCCATTCGAGAAAGCCTTCGGACGTCGTCCGCGTGATCGAGACGGCGAAGACAGATCCCATCGTCGCCCTGACCGCCTCCACCGAAAAAGGATCAACGCAGTCGTCGATCAGGATGACGCCGCCGCAGCCTGCGCTGTCGGCCGTGCGGATGATGGTGCCGAGATTGCCGGGATCGCGCACCCGCTCCAGGGCGATCCAGCAGGGCGCTGCCCCTGGCTTCAGGTTTTCCAACGGCGCATAGGCTTGTTCGAAGACGCCCAGCACCGTCTGCGGGTTCTCCTTTCGGCTGATTTTCTCAAGGATCGGGTGGGTGACAGTCACGACCTCGCCGCCCGCGCGGACAGTTTCTGCCTTGGCCCTTTCCAGCAGCGGATGGGCCCGAGCGTCCAGACCGACAAGCAGCATCTTCGGAGCCCGGCCCTGATCGAGGGCCTCGCCGATGAACTTCAGCCCCTCGGCGAGGAACCGACCCGTCGCCTCGCGTTCCTTGCGCATATGCAACGCCCGCACGGCCTTGACGGTGTCGTTGGTCAGCGAGGTGATAAGCCGGGGATCGTTCATGCCGTCCAGCGAGCGAAAAAACTCAACCCGATGGCGCGGGCGTCCGATCCATCCTCGGACAGCGCCAGTTCGCCCCAGTCGATGCGCCCGGAACGGTCTTTCGTCGCCTCGCCCATCAGATGCGCGAGGGACAGGCCGGAGATGCGGGCGGCATAGGCATTTACGAGCAGGAAATCAGCGTCATCGGCCAGCAGGGCTGCGCAGTCCTTGAGCAGGCCGGGCAAATCCTCGAACAAGCGCCAGACCTCGCCGGTCGGGCCCCGCCCGTACTTGGGCGGGTCAAGAATGATCCCTTGATACCGCGAGCCTCGGCGGACTTCGCGCGCGACATACTTGCGCGCGTCGTCGACGATCCATCGAATGGGCCGCTCGGACAGCCCCGACAACTCGGCGTTCTCGCGCGCCCAGGCGACCGACTTCTTGGAGGCGTCGACGTGCGTGACCTCGGCGCCCGCCGCGGCGCAGGCCAGGCTGGCCACACCGGTATATCCAAAGAGATTGAGGACCCTGGGTCGCTTCAGCCGACGCACGCGTCCGTCCAGCCAGTCCCAGTTGGCTGCCTGTTCCGGGAAGAAAGCGAGATGACGAAAGGGTGTGAACCGGCCGGTGAAACGGACGTCTCGCCAACCCAGGGGAAAGGTTTCGAGGGGGCGTCCGGAGAACCGCCATCGTCCGGCTTCATCTTCATCGTCCGGGTCGAAGACGGCGTCGGCCTGATCGAAAGCCGCAGGATCTCGAGGGCCCCACCAGCATTGCGGCTCCGGCCGAACGACCGTGTGACGGCCATACCGCTCCAGCTTCCGGCCGCCGCCGCTGTCCAGCAGGGCGTAGTCCGGCCAGGCGCGGGTCAGGACTGTTTCAGGGGAGGGCGACAGCACGGGTGGCATCATCGAGGCCATAGGCCGTCACACGGTCTCGCGTCCAGTCGCGGCCTCGCAGGAGCTGGTTCGGTCGGCGAAATGAACGGTCTTGTCCCAAGCGAAGGGTTGGCTGATGAGGCGCCAGGCCGCGTGGACGAAGGCCAGGCTCATCAGCGACCAGTAGGCTGGGGCTGAGACCATGTCTGTGATCGTGTAGTCCATCCCGGCCCGTCGACATCCGATCGCGGCATTGACCCACGAGGCGAGGGCTCCGATGCCGAGCACGCTGACAGCAAAGGCGGGCGTCTCGGGCGGCAGGTCTGCCGCCATGGCGATAAGCAGATTGGCCAGCAGCCACGCCAAGGATAGGGCATGGATCGCCGCCGACGCGATCGCTGTACCCAAGGTCATGGTGAGGGCGAGGAGTCCGCGCCAGCCAAGACCTCGAAGGTCGCGCGTGTGAACACCCCAGGTCTGCATGAAGCCCTTTAGCCATCGCGTGCGCTGAGGCAGCCAGTGCTGGAGGTCGCCGGGCGGCGGCTCAAATGTCGGTCGGGACAGCACGTCCAGCCGACCGCCGGCGCGCCAGAGGCGAAAGCCAAGGTCCGCGTCCTCGGTGACGTTGTGGCTGTCCCAGCCACCGATGGCGCGGAGGTGTTCGATCCGGAAGTGGTTGCTGGTGCCACCCAGAGGGAATGGGAGGCGGAGCCGAGCCAGTCCTGGCAGCGTGACCTCGAACAGCGAAGCATATTCGATGGCGAACTGTCGATCCAGAAACATGCTCTCCGTCACGACCGGCGAACGGATCCGCAGAGGGGCCTGGAGCGCCCACACGTCGCGCGAACCCTCGGCAGCGAAGGTTGCCGCGGCCTCGCGCAGTTGCAGAGGGTCGGGATCGTCTTCGGCGTCGTAGACCGTCAGCAACTCGCCGGTCGCTGTGGCCAGCCCGATGTTCAGCGCGCGCGGCTTGGTGCGAGGCGCTCCATCGGGCGCGACGATGACGCTCAGCCACGAAGGGAGTTGAAGCTTATCGATCGCTGCGCGGGTCTCGGGGTCGTCGGCTTCGAGGAGTAGAAAGCCTTCGAGGCGATCTGGCGGATAGTCGATCTGCGACAGCCGCTCGACAAGCTGAGCCGCGATTTCGGCTTCCTGGAACAGGGCGACGAGGATCGTGTACCGCGGCAAGTCTTTGGCTGGTGCCGGCCCGGGAGGTTGTCGCAGGCTGGCAGCCAGCAGGAGCGCGCGCCAGCCTGCAGCGACAAGGAACCCCGCTTGTAGCGAGAAGATCAACAGTGTCAGCGTAAGCGCGGCGTCATGCAGCCAGGCAGCACCAACAACGACCGCCAACGCCAAGACCGCGATGACCTGAGCCCGTGACGGAGCCAGCCGCGCGGCGTGCTCCCGAAACGCCCCGGGCGAGGGTTGACGCCCCTGATCCATGCCCTCCACATCAATTGGCTAGCGCGCCGTCGCACCGCTCGCAAGTTCTTGGCATTGCAGGACTGGGGGCGTTATGGACGCCTGTTCCGGCGCTCCGGCGTCCATTGCTCACAGGCGATTGCTTGCCCGTACCCCCATCCGTTCGTGACCTGCCGGTGAGATCCACGCGCAAGCCCAAGGGCGAGGGCCATGCGCGACGCGCCGAGATTCTCGCCGCCGCTGAGCGCATTTTCGTCGAGGTCGGCTACGAGGGTGCGACGATCCGCAAGATCGCCGATGAGGTCGGACTGTCCTCGACGGCTCTCTACATGCACTTCTCGGAGAAGAGCGAGATCCTGCACGAGATTTGCCGCGGTGCCTTTCAGACGCTGAAGGAGGCG
This sequence comes from Brevundimonas sp. AAP58, assembly GCF_001295975.1. Taxonomy (GTDB): domain Bacteria; phylum Pseudomonadota; class Alphaproteobacteria; order Caulobacterales; family Caulobacteraceae; genus Brevundimonas. Next base: position 37,573 of record NZ_LJHU01000023.1, read on the forward strand.
AACGCCGCCGTCATCACGGCAGATGCGGCCCCTGAAGTCCGTCTCAGGCGGCTGATCGAGGCCTACGTCGACTTCGGCTTCGCCAATCCGAACGCCTATCGCCTGATCTATCTGACGCGACCCGCAGAGGCGCGCGAGGGGGCCGAGACAGTGGCCCAAGGGCTGGGGGCCGAGCTCTACCGATCCTTCGAAGCCGTCGTCGCGGCCGTCGACGCGGAGGGACGGTTGAACGGCGACGTCCGGGCCGTGGCGCAGGCGCTCTGGGCGGGTGCCCACGGGATCGTCTCCCTGATGATCACAAAGCCCTATTTCGACTGGGTCGATCGCGAGCTTCTGGTGAGCACGCAGTTCGACGCCCTGTTCCAGGGCTTTGTTCGGCGCTGATCGGAGCCCGGTTCAGGGCGCGTAGGGACGCGGCCCACCATGGCCCCGTGCGATATCCTGCGACGTCGTGAGCGGGGCCGAGCCGCCGTTCAGGCGAGCCTTATAGACCGCCATGTTTTCCATGACCCGCATCATGTAGTTGCGCGTCTCCGTGAAGGGGGCGCATTCGATGAAGTCGACGGGATCCACGCTGCCCGGTGAGCCGGCGCGCGGGTCGCCACAGCGTGCGACCCATTGGGGACCCCGAGCGGGACCGGCGTTGTAGCCCACCGTCGTCAGCAGCATCGATCCCTGGAACTGGGCCGTCAGTTCGCCGAGGTGATAGCTGCCCAGCACCATGTTGTAGTCCGGGTCCCACAGCCGTTCGGGCGAATACTCCATGCCCAGCCGACGCGCGACGCCGCGAGCCGTGGACGTCAGGAACTGCATCATTCCGCGGGCGTCGGCGCTCGAACGGGCTCGCGGATCGAAGCTGGATTCCTGGCGGGTGATGGCCAGGGTGAAGGCGAGGGGAGCGGCACCCTGCACTTCGGGCGGAATGCGGATCGGGTACTGGCGCTCCGGCATCAGGAAGCCGCGCTGGCTGGCGGCGCGCCCGACCATCATGGCCGCGAAGCCGTCACCGTAGCCGCGCGTCATGTCCATCAGCAGAGCCAGATCGGTGGCATCCGGCAGGACGTCGTCGGCCTGATAGGCGAAGACGCGATACAGGCTCATCTCGCCTGTTTCGCCCAGGATGCGGGCGGCGCGGACCAGTTCATGAGCCTCGAAGCGGGCGCGGTCGGCATCGGTGATGACCGGGTCCGTCGGCAGCGTCAGCGTGGTGACCCCGGCCTTCTCGGCGGCGAGCTGGCCGTAGAAGGTCTGGATGTGTCGGCCGCCCGCCGAATAGTAGTTCTGGGCCGAGGCGCGATCGCCCTGCGCCTCCGCGGCGCGGCCCAGCCAGTAGAGGGCGCGGCCCTGGGTGATGGGGGTCTGGGAGGATTGGCGCAGCGTCTCGAAATGTTGGGTGGCGCGGGCCGGATCGTTGAGCTTGGTGAGCGCCACCCAGCCGGCGAAGAACTCGGCGTCCACCTTGCGCTCGCCTGACGGGAAGCCGTGGCCGGCCATGGCGTCGTAGGCAGCGCGCCATTCGCGGCGTTCGAGGGCGTCGAGGAAGTAGTTGCGGCGTTCGGACCAGAGGCTGTTCTGGCCTTCCTGATGCGAGGGGGCGGGGGGCAGGGCGGCCAGGACCGAGAAACCCTCGGACTGGCGATTGGCGGCTCGCAGGATACGGGCGCGTTCGAAGGCGATGACGGGATCCAGCGCCTGGGATGGCGACAGGTTGGCGATCACGCCGTCGGCGCTGTAGGCCGTCCGGAGCGTCAGGGCGGCGTTGGCGATGACCCGGCGCTCGGGCGAGGCCAGGTCGACCATGGCGCGGGTGGCGGGACCGTGTGGCCCCAGCAGCAGCATGTTCAACCGGGCGTCGTGGTCGGCTTGCGTGAGCCACGCCCCCCACCGGCCAAGGATGCGGGTCTGGGCTGCAGCGTCGAAGCTGCGGGTGCGCCACCATTCGCCGATCAGAGCGCGCGCGTCGGCGGAACGGCCGCGCTGCTCATAGGCGTCGGCGAGGGCGATGGCGCCCTCGACCGTCACGGGGCGGCGCTCGCCGAAGAAGGCAAGCGCCGCGTCAGGGCCGACGGCGGCGCGGTCCAAAGCGCGTTCGCCGGCGGAGAGGCGGGCCTCCTCGCGCGGCCAGCCGTTCATGGCGCGGATGTCCTCGGACAGCTCGGCGTAGGAAAGTTGCTCGCCGGAGGTGTCGATCAGGGCCCACTCGACCAGCTTCCTGGCCGTCGGATCGCCGATCGACGCGACGGCGTTCCTCGTGCCGGCGACGTCGCGGGCGCGGGCGGCGGCCAGGCCCTGGCGGAACAGGGCCGTATCGGCGTCGTTCAGCACACGGGGCTGATAGCCCGCCGTCGGGACGATCGTGGCGGACTGCTGATAGGGCGTGCCCTGACGGTTCAGGTCCGCCGTCGTCTGGGGAAACGGCGAGAGCGCGGCGAGGAGGGCCGCAAGGCTGGTCGCTAGCATGAAGTGTCCGATCCCCATTCGTAACGGTTGCGGGCTTGACCCCGGCAACCTACCCTCTCGCGTTCTTCAAGCGGCGATCGCCGCCCATCCCCCACGCAAGGCCTGACTGTTCCAATGACCGCCCCCTTGTTCAAGGGCGTGATCACCGCCCTGATCACACCTCTTCGTGACGGAAACGTGGACGAGGCCGCGTTCGAAGCCTTGCTGGAACGCCAGATCGCGGCCGGGGTTCACGGCGTCGTGCCCATGGGGACGACCGGAGAGAGCGCCTCCCTGACACCCGACGAGCACCGCCGGGTGGTCGAACTGTGCGTCCGTGTCGCAGCCGGACGGGTGCGGGTGATCGCGGGATGTGGTGCGTCGGCGACGGACAAGGCCCTCGACCTGGTGCGCCACGCCAAGACCGTCGGGGCCGATGGGGCTCTGGTCGTCACGCCCTATTACAACCGGCCCTCGCAGGCGGGGCTGAAAGCCCACTTCGAGGCCATCGCCGGGGCCGTTCAGCTGCCTGTGCTGCTCTACAACGTGCCCGGACGGACGGGCGTGGATCTGGCGGACCAGACCGTCGCCGAACTGGCGGCGCATCCGAACATCGTCGGCATCAAGGACGCGACGGGCGACCTGGGCCGCGTCAGCTGGATGCGGGCCAACATCACGGGCCAGTTCGACCTGATCTCGGGCGATGACGCCAGCTTCCTGGGTTACGTGGCGCACGGCGGGGCGGGCGTGATCTCGGTGACGTCCAACGTCGCGCCCGAGGCGATGGTGGCCTTGTGGAACGCCATGCAGGCGGGCGATCTGGCGCTGGCGCGGTCGTGGCAGGACCGGTTGATCGGGCTGCATAGGGGTCTGTTCGTGGATTCGTCGCCGTCGCCGGCCAAGTATGCCCTGTCGAGGCTGGGCCTGTGCGGGGAAGAGGTGCGGCTGCCGCTGGTGCCGACGCGGGCCGAGGTCCGGCCCGTGATCGAGGCGGCGATGGCGGCGGCGGGGCTGTAATGGCGCCGCCGAAGGAAAAGACCCCGATCACCAAGGCCAAGACCATCGCCGAGAACCGGCGGGCCAAGTTCGACTACTTCCTGGAGGACAACCTCGAGGCCGGCATCATGCTGCTGGGCACCGAGATCAAGTCGCTGCGCATGGGCCGGGCCAACATCGCCGAGAGCTATGCGGCGGTGGAGGGGCGCGAGATCGTGCTGATCAACGCCGACATCCCGCCCTATGCCCAGGCCAACCGCTTCAACCACGAGCCGCGCCGGCCGAGGAAGCTGCTGCTGCACCGAAAGCAGATCGATAAGCTGATCGGGGCGGTGCAGAAGGACGGCCAGACGATCATCCCGATCCGGCTGTATCTGAACGACGACGGCAAGGCCAAGCTGGAGATCGCGCTCGCCAAGGGCAAGAAGCTGCACGACAAGCGCGAGGCCTCGGCCGACCGCGACTGGGCCCGGGACAAGGCCCGGCTGATGCGGGACAAGGGCTGATCCGACGAGGGCTGACCGGGCCGGACCTCAGCGGCCGAGATCGCGCTCAAAACCGCGTCTGAACCGTCTGAACTGTCTGAAAATCGGCGAACCGAAATGTCCGACTGATCCTTGTCGTCAGGATTTCAGACCTGAAATCGCATCTGAACCGTCTGAACAGTCTGAAATACACGTTTAACGGGTATGATGGCGGCAGGGTTCGCCTCACGGGGATGGACAATGTCAAAGACCGGGTTGGTCCCAGTCTAGGCGAGGCCTGCGTCAAATCTGGACGTATCGGTCCGAGGGCCGCGCGAATTTGTGGAGTCAGGGGGTTGGGTCCGCCGTGCTGCCGTCCTCGGCGTCGTCGGTCGGCGGGGCGTCGCGCAGGTCGCGGTACATGGAGGAGGACACCTCGCCACCCTGTTGATTGGCGGCCCGGGCGTTGAGTTCAGCCCCGTAGAACGCCTGAAGATAGGACCGGTCCCACGCGGTCAGGCCGCGTTGGACCTCCGGGGCGTCGAATAGGTTCAGCACGGTGTCGTAGCTGGAGGGGTCGGCCTCCGGGTCGATCTGGGCAAGCGCCACCATGCCGACGTAGTCACCGAGGCGACGGACATCGACACCGCGGGCGGCGGAAACATCGACAATGATGAAGACCTTGATCAGGTCGTTGCGCGTTGCGGTGCGCAGGCGGCCTTCGCCACGAATGACAGGGTATCTCTCATCGAGGGGCATTCGCACCGCAGGTCTGCCGTCCTCGCGACCAACGGGAAGGCTGACATGCCACCAGCGGACAGGCGCATCGGTCGACACGAACCGGTCAAGCGCCTCGCGGCTCCGCGCCGCGCCGCTGTAGAGTGGTCGAAAGGCGCGAGGCGCGCGATCAACGAGGCCTGCGGCCAGCGACGAACCGTCCTCGGTGCCGATGATCAGAACGTTGGCGCGGCAGCCGGGCTCGCCGACCTCCAGGCCCGCTTCCGCCGCGACGTTGGAGACCTGATCCACGATGGCCTGAGCGACCTCCGTGCGAAAGTTGATGGCCCCGACGCAGACCCGCCGATGCCAGCGCGCCGGACCCCGGTTGACCGGCGGGGCGACGATGTCGGCCACGAAGTCGTCGATGGCCTGATCCAGCCGCCTCCCGTCGACGACGACATCTTCGAGGACGGTAGACTCAGGGTCCTGGATGATGGGCGGCAGCTGCTGGTCCGCTCCGGCTTCCGGGCTGGAGGTCAGCAAAGCGAGCAGGGCGAGCGTCGGGATCAGCATGGGCAGGCCTCCGCGTCGGATCAGGCAGGGCGAACGCTATGCCCGCCGGCCACGACGGGCAACCCTCGGTGGTCAGGGTCTGTGGCAGCGCCTCGTCAGCGCTGCGCCCGCGAGGTCATCGATCCTACAGCTTTGCCAGCGGCCGGGCGTCGATGACGTCGGGAAGGCTCGGCGCCGACATCGGGCCGCCGTAGAGGCCGAGCGAAGGCCGAAAGAGGCCCTCCAGCGCCATGATGGCGAGCGTCAGGACCCCGGCGGTGATGAGAACAAGGAGCGCGATCCGGCGCTCGTGGGCGGTGAACAGAGACGGTTTCTTACGCATGGCAGCCCCTCCCGGCTGAACCCATCAAACGCAAGCGTGGCGGGCACGTTCCGCTTGAGTTCCTCTAGCATGAACCGCGTGTGATTCGTGTGTCCGGCGAACAACAGTGACGCGACGGGCGGGGTTAGCGGCCGTTCACCGTGAGGCGTCGATCAGGGCCTTGGCGCGCTGGAAGATGGCCTCGAGCATGACGGGCGTCAGGCGGCCGGTGTTCGTGTTCAGCCGGGAGCAGTGATAGCTGTTCAGCAGGGTGTAGGGGCCGACCGGGGCCTCCACGCCGTGGCCGGCCGGTGCGGCGGATGCGGGCAGGCCGAGCGCCTTCAGCACGTTCTTCCGCGAGATGTCGCCCAGGGTGACGATGACCTTGAGGCGGGGAAGCGACGTGAGCCGATCGATCAGGAAGGGGCGGCAGGTGGCCTCTTCGGCGGGCGTGGGCTTGTTCAGGGGCGGGGCGCAGCGGACGGCGTTGGTGATCATGCAGTCCACCAGCGTCAGGCCGTCGTCGGGGCGGGCGTCGTAGCGGCCGGTGGCGAAGCCGGTCTTGATGAGGGTGTCGTACAGGATCACGCCCGCGCCATCCCCCGTGAAGGGGCGGCCCGTGCGGTTGGCACCGGTGCGGCCAGGGGCCAGGCCGACGATGAGCAGCCGCGCGTCTGGATCGCCGAAGGAGGGGGCCGGGCCGTTCCACCAGTCGGGGTTCTGGGCCACGTTCTCGGCGCGATAGGCGACGAGGCGGGGACAGAGGGGACAGTCGCGGGGCGGTTCGGGGGTCATCTGAAACCTCCGCTCATTCCGGCGAAAGCCGGGACCCAGTTCTGTTGTGAGGCAGGGTGTCGGGGATCGGGAACGAGCCGGATCTTGCAAAGCCATCGCTCAAAGCAATGGGTCCCGGCTTTCGCCGGGATGAGCGGAAAGAGAAGGGTCACGCGCGCTCTCCACGGGGCCGGCCATAGTCGACCAGCAGGTCGGCCAGCTCCACGAAAGCATCGGCCTGGCGGCGCAGTTCGTCGGCGATCTGGGGCGGCTGGGACTTCATGGTGGAGACGACGGTGACGCGTACGCCTTTCGCCTGGACCGCCTGAACCAGCCGGCGGAAGTCGCCGTCGCCGGAGAAGAGGATGGCGTGGTCGATGCGGGGGGCGAGCTCCAGCATGTCGACGGCGATCTCGATGTCCATGTTGCCCTTCATCCGACTGTATCCCTGGGCGTCGGTGAAGCGCTTGACCGGTTTGGTCACGACCGAGAAGCCGTTGTAGCCCAGCCAGTCGACCAGGGGCCGGACGGCGGAGAACTCTTCGCCCTCGACCACGGCCGTGTAATAATAGGCCCGAACCAGGACGGCTTTCTCCCGGAACGCTTCGAGCATTCTTTTGAAGTCGAGGTCGGCGTTCAGGGCCTTGGTCGCCGAATGAAGATTGGCCCCGTCGATGAACAGGGCGAGGCGATCGGTCGGGTAAAGGGTCATGAGTATTCCGTCGGCTGAAATGGGCGTCCCGGTCTCCGTCGAAATGGACGATGACCTCGATCTGGACGCCGCCGTCTTCGTCGCGCTCGGCTGCAATGACAAGGGGGTGTGGGCGGACTGCGTCGAGGCGCTGGAGGCGGGGCTGGCGCGGTTCCGGGCGGAGGGGATCGATGTTGTGGCGCGGTCGTCTTGGTGGCGGTCGCAGGCCTGGCCCGATCCGAGCGATCCGCCGTTCCTGAATGGCGTGGCGCGGGTGCGGACAGCGCTCGACGCCCACGGGCTGATGGCGGCGCTGGGGCGGATCGAGGAGGCGATGGGGCGCCGGAGGGGGGCGAGGAACGCGCCGCGCACCTTGGATCTGGACCTGATCGCCTATGGGCGGGATACGGGAGACTGCGAGGGGCTGATCCTGCCCCATCCGCGGGCGGCGGAGCGGTTGTTCGTCATGGGTCCGCTGGCGGAGATCGCGCCGGAGTGGCGGCATCCTGTGCTCGGCGAGACGGCGGAGGCGCTGGCGAGGCTGGCCGAGGTTGGGACGGATGCGAGGCCGATCCCTCTTCCCCCTTCCCCTGGAGGGGGAAGGGCCGGGGATGGGGTGGAGGCACGACCTCGGGAGTAGAGCACGGTCACACAGAAGCCATTGGAGTCTCAGCGGCTCATTGGCCGCATCCTGCCTCCACCCCATCCCAACCCTTCCCCCTCGAGGGGAAGGGCTTTCTTTAGCCGCCCCAAAACCGCCCATTCCCCGCGCCACAGTGGCGTTGCACAAACGCCTCCCTATCTGTATGCAGCGCGGTTCTCCCCGCCTCGAAGGACTCCCATGGCTCGCGTCACCGTCGAAGACTGCATCGAGAAGGTCCCGAACCGCTTCGGCCTGGTTCTGCTGGCCGGCAACCGCGCCCGCGCCATCGCCAACGGCGCGCCGCTGACGCTCGATCGCGACAACGACAAGAACCCCGTCGTGGCGCTGCGCGAGATCGCCGAGGAAACGATCAAGCCGGACGACCTGACCGAGACGGTCGTGGTGGCGCTGCAGCGCGTCGACGAACGCACCGAGGCCGAGGACGAGGCCGAGGTCGCCGGCCTGCTGGCGGAACCGCAGCACATGAACATGGCCGAGGCCGAGCTGATCCGCGCGCTGCAGAGCGACCGCGACGGCGGACAGGAGGAGCGGTACTGACGGCAGAACCCGCCAACGGTATCACCATCCTCCCGGCGCGGGCCGGAAAGTCCCCGCCGCAAACGACCATTGCCAACGACATCGCGCCCGCCGCGCCTCCGGCCGCCGCTCCGGCCCCGGAGAAGCGCGCGCCGGTCCTGCGTCAGTTCGAGCTGATCGAGGCCGTCAAGGCCTATGATCCCACCGCCGACGAGGCCCTGCTGAACCGGGCCTATGTCTATGCGATGAAGATGCACGGCTCGCAGCTGCGGGCCTCGGGCGATCCCTATTTCGCCCATCCGATCCAGGTCGCGGGCATCCTGACCGACTATCGGCTGGACACCGCCACCATCGTCACCGCCCTGCTGCACGACGTGGTCGAGGACACCTCGGCGACGCGCGACGACATCGCCCGCATGTTCGGGGAAGAGGTCGCCGTCCTGGTCGAAGGCGTGACCAAGCTGAGCCGGCTGGAGCTCCAGGCCGAGCACACGCGCCAGGCCGAGAACCTGCGGAAGTTCATCCTGGCGATCAGCCGGGACGTGCGCGTGCTTCTGGTCAAGCTGGCCGACCGGCTGCACAACATGCGTACGCTCCAATACGTCAAGCCGGAGAAGCGCGAGCGCATCAGTCGCGAGACGCTGGAGGTCTATGCGCCGCTGGGCCGCTCCATCGGCATTCACCGGATCGCGTCGGAGCTGGAGGAGTTGGCCTTCGAGCACCTGAACCCGACGGCCCGCACCGCCATCGAGCGGCGGCTGGAAGCGCTGAAGCTCGAGCACGGCCGAGCCACGCACAAGGTCACGGCCGAGATCCAGCAGGTGCTGTCCGAGGCCGGGATCGAGGCGCGGGTCTATGGCCGGCAGAAGACGCCCTATTCGATCTGGAGGAAGCTGCAGCGCAAGTCGGTGGGCTTTTCCTCCCTGTCCGACATCTATGGCTTCCGCGTCCTGGTCGAGGCCGAGGACGACTGCTACCGCGCGCTCGGCGTCATCCACCGGGCCTGGCCGATGGTGCCCGAGCGGTTCAAGGACTTCATCTCCACGCCCAAGTCGAACAACTATCGCAGCCTGCACACGACGGTGGTGGGGCCGGGCGGCCTGCGCATCGAGATGCAGATTCGCACCCAGGCCATGGACCGCGTGGCCGAGGACGGGGTGGCGGCGCACTGGGCCTACAAGAACAAGGCCTATGGCTTTGACCAGGAGGCGATGGAGCGGGAAGGGGGCCGTGATCCGCTCCAGAACCTGCGCCACCTGGTGCAGGTGATCGAGCACGGCGAGGGCGGCGAGGACTGGGTCGAGCACGCCAAGCTCGAGATGTATCTGGATCAGGTGTTCGTCTTCACGCCCAAGGGGGCGCTGATCACCCTGCCTCAGGGGGGGATGCCGCTGGATTTCGCCTATGCCGTCCACACCGAGGTCGGCGACACGGCCGTGGGGGTGAAGATCAACGGCGAGCTGAAGCCCATGCGCACGCGGCTGCAGAACGGCGACGTGGTCGAGATCATCCGCGGCAAGAAGCGCGAGGCGCCGGCGGACTGGCGCAGCCTGACGGTGACGGGCCGCGCCCGCTCGGCGATCCGACGCCACATCCGACATGTGGAGCGCGACGAGTTCCTGAAGCTGGGGCGCACCACGCTGGAGGCGACACTGACGCGGGCGGGCAAGAGCCTGGCGGATGTAACGCTGAAGCCGGCGCTGGAGACCCTGGCCCTGGGGTCGGAGGACGACCTGTTCGACGCCATCGGGCGGGGGCGCCTGCCGGTCAACAAGGTGGCCGAGACCCTGTTCCCGGCGCTGAAAGGGACGCTGGCGACCGGCGAGGAACGAAAGAAGATCGCCGACGATCAGGCGCGGCTGTTCGTGCGGGGCGGGGGGCTGACGCCCGGCGTCTCGATCCACTTTGGCGAATGCTGCACGCCGGTGCCGGGCGACCGCATCGTCGGCATCCTGGAGCCCGAGAAGGGCCTGACCGTGCACGTCATCGACTGCCAGCGCCTGGCCGACTTCGCCGACGACGACAGCGTCTGGAACGACCTGCAATGGACGCCCGAGGCCGAGAAGGGCACCGTCGGCATGGCGCGGTTCCGCGCCACCATCAAGAACGCGCCGGGCGTGCTGGGGCAGGTGGCGACGGTCATCGGCGAGGCGGGCGGCAACATCCTGAACCTGAAGATGGCCCACCGGCAGCAGGACTTCTTCGACGTCGACCTGGACGTGGAAGTGTCGGACGCCAAGCACGCGACGACGTTGATGGCGGCGCTGAGGGCCAATCCGTCGGTGGATACGGTGGAGCGGTCGCGGGGATAAGACTGTGCGCTTCTCGCAGCAAAGCTGTTGACGAGAACAAATCCGCAACATAGAACATTCCAGGAACACGTAATCTGGGGATAAGCCGATGTCGAGGGTGGTTCGGGAGACGCTGTCGCTTGCGTCGTGCGGCGGCTTTGTCTGGATGGTGTGGCAGGTCGCCCTGCTGGCGCGATGAGTCGCGCTTGAACTCCCTTCCCCTGGAGGGGGAAGGGCCGGGGATGGGGTGGAGGCACGGCATTCGAATGAGGCACGGTCACACCGAACCAAGACATCGGAGTCACCGTGTCCGATCTCGGGCGGGGCGCCTCCACCCCATCCCAACCCTTCCCCCTCGAGGGGAAGGGCTAGAGCGCGCGGAGCCATCGCGTCGCAGCCGGGAAGGTCTGCTAGAGTCGAGCAGGGTAGGTCATGCCTGATCTATCCCACGGTTTCGTCCATCTCCGGGTCCGCTCGGCCTATTCGCTGCTGGAAGGCGCGATCAAGGCGGGGAAGGTGGGCAAGCTGGCGGCCGACAACGGCATGCCGGCGGTGGGCGTGGCCGACCGGGCCAATCTCTTTGGGGCGTTGGAGTTCTCCGAGGCCGCCAAGGGGGCGGGGGTGCAGCCGCTGATCGGATGCGCGCTGCCGGTGACGGGCATCGGCGGCAGGCGGGCCGAGCGCTGGGCCAAGGTCCCGACGATCGTCCTCATCTGCCAGTCCGAGATCGGCTGGCGCAATCTGTCAGCCCTGTCGTCGATGGCCTATCTGGATGCGGCCAAGGACGACGCCGTGGAGGGTGAGCCGTGCGTGGCCTGGAGCGAAGTCGCGGAGCGGTCCGAAGGCCTGATCCTGCTGTCCGGCGGGCCCGACGGGCCGGTCGATCCCCTGTTCGTCCAGTCCAAGGGGCGGGACGCAGAGGTGGCGCTGGCGGAGATGGCGCGGGTGTTCGGCGACCGCTTCTATGTCGAGCTGCAACGCCACGGCCTGGCCGATGAGGCGACCGCCGAGCGGGGGCTGGTCGAATGGGCCTATGCCCATGACGCGGCCGTGGTCGCCACCAACGACGTCCACTACGCCAGGCGCGAGCAGGCGAAGAGCCACGACGCGCTCCTGTGCATCGCCGACGGGGCCTTCATCGGTCAGGAGGAACGCCGGCGGATCACCGACCAACACTACTTCCGCACGGCGGAGGAGATGCGGACCCTGTTCGCCGACCTGCCCGAGGCCTGCGACAACACGATCGAGATCGCCCGGCGCTGCGCCTTCCTGGTCAAGACCCACGCGCCGATCCTGCCGCGCTTCGACACCGGCGCGGGCCGCACCGAGCCCGAGGAACTGGCGCACCAGGCGCGCGAGGGGCTGAAGGAGCGGCTGAAGCGGGTCACCCCCGCCGCGCCCGAGGAGGAGTACTGGAAGCGTCTGGACTGGGAGGTCCAGATCATCACCCAGATGGGGTTCCCCGGCTACTTCCTGATCGTGTCGGACTTCATCAAATGGGCCAAGGCGCACGCCATTCCGGTGGGGCCGGGGCGGGGGTCCGGCGCGGGGTCTCTGGTCGCCTGGGCGCTGACCATCACGGATCTGGACCCCTTGCGGTTCGGCCTGCTGTTCGAGCGGTTCCTGAACCCCGAGCGGGTCTCCATGCCCGACTTCGACATCGACTTCTGCCAGGAGCGGCGGGAAGAGGTGATCGGCTATGTCCAGGAGCGGTACGGCCGCGACCGGGTGGCCCAGATCATCACATTCGGCACTTTACAGGCGCGCGCGGTGCTGAGGGACGTGGGCCGCGTGCTGCAGATGCCGCTGGGCCAGGTCGACCGCCTGGCCAAGATGGTGCCGAACAACCCGGCCAACCCGACGACTCTGGCCCAGGCCATCGAGATCGAGCCGCGCCTGAAGGAGGCCCGCGACGCCGAAGCCTCGGTGCGGACGCTGCTGGAGACGGCGCTGGAGCTGGAGGGACTGTATCGCAACGCCTCGACCCACGCGGCCGGCATCGTCATCGGCGACCGGCCCCTGGTGGAGCTGACGCCGCTCTATCAGGACCCGCGCTCGGACATTCCGGCCACCCAGTTCAACATGAAGTGGGTCGAGCCGGCCGGCCTGGTGAAGTTCGACTTCCTGGGACTGAAGACGCTGACGGTGCTGGACCGGGCGCACGGCTATCTGTCGCGGCGGGGCGCGGCGGTCGATTTCAACCTGTTGGCGCTGGATGACACGCGCACCTATGAGCTGATGGCGTCGGGCCAGACGGTCGGGGTGTTCCAGCTGGAATCCCAGGGCATGCGCGACACCCTGAGGAAGATGCGCTGCGGCTCCATCGAGGAGATCACGGCGCTGATCTCGCTGTATCGGCCCGGGCCGATGGAGATGATCGACACCTACATCGACCGCAAGTTCGGCCGGGCCGAGGTCGACTATCTCCACCCCAGCCTGACCGAGGTCCTGACCGAGACCTATGGGGTCATCATCTACCAGGAGCAGGTGATGAAGATCGCCCAGGTTCTGGCGGGCTATTCCCTGGGCGAGGCCGACCTGCTGCGTCGCGCCATGGGCAAGAAGAAGAAGGAGGAGATGGACGTCCAGCGGGCGCGCTTCATCAAGGGCGCGGCCGAGAAGGGCGTGTCGGAACAGCAGTCCGGCGGCATCTTCGACCTGGTGGCCAAGTTCGCGGGATACGGTTTCAACAAGTCCCACGCGGCGGCCTATGCCCTGATCAGCTATCAGACGGGCTGGCTGAAGGCGAACCATCCGGTGGAGTTCTTCGCCGCCTCGATGTCGCTGGATCTGTCCAACACCGATAAGCTGGCGGTCTTCTATCAGGATGCAAGGAAGTTCGGCGTGCCGGTGCGGGCCCCGGACGTGAACACCTCATCGGCCGACTTCGACGTGAGCTGGGAGGGCGAGACCGGCGCGGTGCTCTACGCGCTGGGCGCCATCCGCAACGTCGGGCTGGAGGCCATGAAGCATGTGGTCGAGGTGCGCGAGCAGGGCGGGCGGTTCGCCGACATCTTCGACTTCCTGGAGCGGGTCGATCCGCGCGCGGTGAACAAGCGGGCGCTGGAGGGGTTGGCCAAGGCCGGCGCCTTCGACAGCATCCACCCGAACCGGCGCCAGCTGTTCGAACAGGCCGACGTCTTGATGGCCTATTGCCAGAGCGTGGCGGCCGAGCGGGCGTCGTCGCAGGTGTCGCTGTTCGGGGCGGATCAAGCGAGCGCGGCGCGGCCGCGGCTGAAGCCGGTCGAGCCCTGGGTGGGGCCGGAGCGGCTGGACCACGAGCTGTCGGCGGTGGGCTTCTATCTGTCCGGCCACCCGCTGGAGGACATGGAAGGCGCGCTGCGGAGGAAGCGCGTGACTTTCGTCGCCGAGGCGGTGCAGCGGGCCGAACAGGGCCACGACGCCTTCCAGATGGCGGGCGTCCTGCGGCGGCGTCAGGAGCGGGCCAGCGCCAAGACCGGCGAGAAGTTCGCCTTCTGCGCCTTCTCCGACCCGACGGGGGAGTTCGAATGCCTGGTCGGGGCTGAGCTGCTGCGCGCCAGCCGCGACCTGCTGGAGGTGGGGGCTGCGTTGATGGTGCGGGTCCGGGCCAAGGCGGCGGACGGCGAGGTCCGCTTCTTCGCCGACGAGATCAGGCGGCTGGACACGGTGGTGGACGACGCGGTCGCGGGCCTGCGAGTGCATGTGTCCTCGCGCGGCACGGACGCGGCGGCGCTCCAGGCGCGGCTGTCACGGGCGGAGGCGAAAGGGAAGGGCGGGGAGATCACCCTAGTCGCGTCGCTGGACGGGCGGCGCGAGATCGAACTGAGGCTGCCGGGGCGCTATCGGCTGGATGGGGCGCTGCGGGGCGCGCTGAAGTCCGCGCCGGGGGTGCTGATGCTGGAGGATGCGTGAGCAGCGATGATCAGCGCTTCCTGCCTCCGGAGTATGAGCCGCCAGTATGGGTCTGGTGGCTAGCCGGATTACTGGCCTTGGCAGGGCCAGTCTTGCTCCAACCTATTTGGCCTGGAGGTTGGTTTTTCGGCGGACTGACCCCCACCGTATTTATCGTGGGCCTTTTTGCTGCGGCACCATCCGAGTTCTATCCGAACGATGAAATGCGCATGCCGCCGCGCCGCTCGATCCGAAGGCGGGGGCCATCCGACTGGGAGGCAGCGTGGAAACGCGCTTTCCTGGCTGCCGGCGTTTGCCTCATGCTGGCAATCATCGACGACTGGATCCAGATGGGCTTCGGTACGCTGTTCTAGCGTCGCTTGCCTTTTCCGCCTTCTCCGTCTATCTGCCCCGCGCACTTCACACGCGTGGCGTGGCGCGTCGGGGGAGACATCCCGGGCGCTCCGTTCCGAGGGACCCAGGTCCTTTAAGCGCCCGCGGCGGATCAATCGGATAAAGGACTGACACAGATGGCTCTGCCTGAATTCTCCATGCGCACCCTGCTCGAAGCCGGCGCGCACTTCGGCCACCAGACGCACCGCTGGAACCCGAAGATGGAGCGCTACATCTTCGGATCGCGCTCGAACATCCACATCATCGACCTGTCGCAGACCATGCCGCTGCTGCACCAGGCCCTGGTCGCCGTGCGCGAGGTCGCCGCCAAGGGCGGTCGCGTGCTGTTCGTCGGCACCAAGCGCCAGGCCGCCGAGCCGGTCGCCGAGGCCGCCAAGCGCTGCGCCCAGTACTATATGAACAACCGCTGGCTGGGCGGCACGCTCACCAACTGGAAGACCGTGTCGGGCTCGATCGCCCGCCTGCGCGAGCTGGAAGGCATTCTGGAGCGCGGTGGCGAAGGCCGGGTCAAGAAGGAACTGGTCAACCTGGCGCGCGAGAAGGACAAGCTGGAGCTGTCGCTCGGCGGCATCCGGGACATGGGCTCGATCCCGGACATCATGTTCGTGATTGACACCAACAAGGAAGCGATCGCGATCCAGGAAGCCCGCAAGCTGAACATCCCGATCATCGCCATCCTGGACACCAACTGCGATCCGGACGGCATCACCTATCCGATCCCGGGCAACGATGACGCCGCCCGCGCCATCCAGACCTACTGCGATCTGATCGCCGACGCGGTGCTGGACGGCCTGGCCGCCGGCGCCTCGGCGCAGGGCATCGACCTGGGCGCCTCGGTGAACCCGGAAGAGCCGATGCTGCGCGAGGCTTCGGCCCCGGTCGCCGCCGACGCCGCTCCGGAAGGCGCGGAAGCCGTGGCCGAAGAGATGCTGGCCGCCTCGGGCGAAGAGGCTCCGGCCGCTTCGGAAGAGGCCCCGGCCGCCGAAGAAGCGACCAACGCCTGATCGGATCGGTCCGGCGAACCGGACCGTCCGCAAACTGACATGCGGCCGGGGTAACTCCCCGGCCGTTCCCGCATACGACACCAGGAGAGCCGATATGGCCGAGATCACCGCCGCCCTCGTCATGGAACTGCGCGCCAAGTCCGGCGTGGGCATGATGGACTGCAAGAAGGCGCTGCAGGAAACCAACGGCGACATCAACGCCGCCATCGACTGGCTGCGCGCCAAGGGCCTGTCCAAGGCCGCCAAGAAGGCCGACCGCGTCGCCGCGGAAGGGTTGGTCGCCGTGGCCTCCAAAGAAGACGGCAAGGGCGAAGTCGGCGCCGCCATCGAGTTCAACGCCGAAACGGACTTCGTGGCCCGTAACGAGCTGTTCCAGAACGCGGCCAAGCAGTTCGCCCAGCTGGGTCTGGATCACCACTCCATCGAGGCCCTGCACGGCGCCGAGCTGGAGAACGGCAAGACCGTCCAGGACGAAGTGACCCAGATGATCGCCACGATCGGCGAGAACATGCAGCTGCGCCGTGCCGCCCGCCTGTCGGTCGATGAGGGCGTGGTCGCCTCCTACGTCCACAACGCCGTGTCGCCGGGCGTCGGCCGCATCGGCGTGCTGGTCGCCCTGCACGGCGGCGGCGACAAGGCCGCCCTGCGCGAGCTCGGGCGCAAGATCGCCATGCACGTGGCGGCGACCGCGCCGCTGTCGCTGAACACCGACGATCTGGACCCGGCCGCGGTCGAGAAGGAGCGTCAGGTCCTGACCGAGAAGGCCAAGGAAGAAGGCCGTCCGGAAAACATGATCGCCAAGATCGTGGAAGGCCAGATCAACAAGTTCCAGAAGGACGTGGTGCTGACCAAGCAGCCGTTCGTCATGAACCCCGACGTGACCATCGAGCAGCTGGTCGCCGACACGGGCAAGGAACTGGGCGCGCCCGGCCTGCACCTGGCCGGCTTCGTCCGCCTGGCGCTGGGCGAGGGCGTGGAGAAGGTCGAAGGGCCGGACTTCGCCTCGGAAGTCGCCTCGATGATGCAGCCGCAAGCCTGAAACACGGCTTGACGTGAGACCTGGGGCGCGGTCGGCTTGGACGCCGGTCGCGCCCTTCGTCTATGATGACCCGCCCGATTCCCGACGAACCGAGACGACCGATGACCGACGCCCCCACGCCTGCGCGCTATTCCAAGGTGCTGCTGAAGGTCTCGGGCGAGGTCCTGATGGGCGATCAGGGCTATGGCATCGACATGAATACGGTCGACACCGTGGCCGCCGCGATCGCGCGGGTGGTGCAGAGCGGCGTGCAGGTCTGTCTGGTGATCGGCGGCGGCAACATCTTTCGCGGTCTGTCGACGGCGGCGGCGGGGATGGAGCGGGCCAGCGCCGACTACATGGGCATGCTGGCGACCGTGATGAATGCCCTCGCGATGCAGAACGCGCTGGAGAAGATCGGCGTCGACACCCGGGTGCAGAGCGCCATCCCCATGGCCGCGATCGCCGAGCCCTATATCCGCAGGCGGGCCGTGCGCCATCTGGAGAAGGGCCGCGTGGTGATCTTTGCCGCCGGGACCGGCAACCCCTATTTCACGACCGACACGGCGGCGGCCCTGCGCGCGGCCGAGATGGGCTGCGACGCCCTGCTGAAGGGCACATCGGTCGACGGCGTCTATTCGGCCGATCCGAAGAAGGACAGGGCGGCGACGCGCTATGACACCCTGACCTATCAGGACGTGTTGAGCCGCGACCTGCGGGTGATGGACGCCTCGGCCATCGCCTTGATGCGCGAAAGTAAGATCCCGATCGTGGTCTTTTCGATCCGCGAGGAAGACAGTCTGCGCAAGGTGCTGAACGGCGAAGGGACTTTCACCGTCATCGGCGATGCGCCCAAGGCCACGGCCTGATACAGCCATAAGAAACGTACGGAGACTGACCCCATGGCCAAGCCCGATCTCAAGACCTACCGCGACCGCATGGACAAGGCGGTTGGCGCGCTGAAGGAAGAGTTTGCCGGTCTGCGGACTGGCCGGGCCAACGCAGGCCTGCTGGAGCCCGTGCGGGTCGAGGCCTACGGCTCGACCTCGCCGTTGACGGTGGTGGC
>NZ_LJHU01000024.1 GCF_001295975.1 Brevundimonas sp. AAP58
GGGGGGGGGGGGGGGGGGGGGTGGGGAGGCACGGCTTGCGTCGGGAGTCACGGCCACACCGCTATTGGACTTTGTCGCGGCGGCGGAGTCTTTGGGGGAACCCTGTGACGCCGTGCCTCCACCCCATCCCCCGACCCCTTCCCCCTCGAGGGGAAGGGGAGTCATCGTCGCGGCGAGGGCCTGTGCGACGTCTTCCACGGCTTCCCGGAAGGCCGCATCGCGCCGCCAGCCCTCGGGGCGCGGCAAGGAGCCGGGCATGGGCAGGTCGGCGACGGCGCGTCCGTTCGCGGCCGACAGGACGACGACGCGGTGGGCCAGATAGGCGGCCTCCTCCACGTCATGGGTGACGAAGACGGCGGCGAACGGTCGGGCCGACCAGAGCCGATGCAGGTCCTCGATCAGGCCGCGCCGTGTGATGGAATCCAGCGCCGCGAAGGGCTCGTCCAGCAGCAGCAGGTCGGGCCGGATCGAGAGGGCGCGGGCGAGCGACACCCGCATGGCCATGCCGCCCGACAGCTGGCGCGGGCGGGCCGTGGTGCGGTCGCCGAGCCCCACGGCGGACAGGGCCTCGTCGGCGCGACGGCGGGCCTCGGCGGCCGGGATGCCGGACAGTTCGAGCGGCAAGGCCACGTTGGTCCGGGCGTCGGTCCAAGGCATCAGGGTCGGGCTCTGGAAGACGAAGCCGGTGCCGTTGGTGGTCTCTGGTCGGGTGATCGAACCTTGCGCCGGGGTCTCGAGGCCCGCCAGCAGACGCAGCGCCGTCGACTTGCCTGCGCCCGACGCCCCGACCAGGGCGACGATCTCGGACGGGGCGACGTCCAGGTCGATGGGGCCGAGCGGTGTCCGGCCGCCGTAGCGAACCACCACCTGATCCAAACGCGCGATCCAGCTCTCCGCCCCCTGGGCGGAGACAGGCCGCGCAGCGGCCAGAGGCGGGCCCGTCATCGCCTCACCGTCCTGCATCGGCGGCCCGCACGATGTGTTCAAGTAGCCCCGCCATGTCCCGACGCACCCACTCCGCCGAGACCCGCAGGGTGCGGACCCCCTGTTCGGCCAGCCAGCGATCGCGACGCGCATCATGCGCCGCCTGGGCCTCAGCGTGGTGGGTCCCGCCGTCCACCTCGACCGCCAGCCTGGCGGCGTCGCAGTAGAAGTCCAGGATGTAGGGGCCGATGGGATGCTGACGGCGGAACTTCAGGCCGTTCAGGCGCTTGTTGCGGAGGTGGATCCACAGGGCGGCTTCGGGCGGCGACATGGTCTTGCGCAGGGTGCGGGCGCGTCCGAGGGCTTCGGGATCGGGGTTCATGAGGGGCGGGGATGCGAGGACTTGCCCGCCTCTGGCGGCTGCGCCGCCTGTCTCCGCCCAGGGGGCGGAGAGCCAACGGGGAACTGTCTCCGCCCAGGGGGCGGAGAGCTGCTGTTCTGACGTTCAGCCACGGCCCGGCAGGAAGGCGTCGGTGAAGGCGTTGCGCCAGCGCAGGTCGGCCGGATAGACGCCCGCCTGGCTGGTGACCTCGAAGAACTGGCGCCAGCGGTCCTCGGTCATGGCGCCCAGGCCATAGAGGGCCGCGTCGCCGGAATCGACGATGCCGTATTCGCTGAGCTTGGCGCGGGCCTGATCGAGCACGTCCTGGGTCATTTCCGGATTGGCCTCGCGGATCAGGGCGTTGGCGGCGGACGGATCGCCGCGCATGTAGTCGCGCCAGCCCTCGACCGAGGCGGCGATGAAGGACCGCAGGGCGTCCGCGTTGTCCCGCGCGAAGGCATCGGGCGACAGCACCATGGTGGCGTAGGAGGGGTAGCCCTCGTCGGCCAGCAGGAAGACGCGGGGCTCGAAGCCGGCTTCCTTCTGGATCGTGTAGGGCTCGCTCGTCAGATACCCCTGCTGGACCGCGCGCTCGTCGGCGATGAAGGGGGCGGGGTTGAAGTTGTACTTCCTGACCTGATCGTCGGTGAAGCCGTACCTGGCCTTCAGCCAGACCCAGAAGGCGGTGATGGAGGCATCGGCCAGCAGGAAGGGCCGTCCGGCCAGGTCGGCGATGCTTTCCAAGGCCGGGTCGGGATGGGCGATCAGGACCTGGGGGTCCTTCTGGAAGAAGGCGGCGACCGCCTTCACCGGGGCGTCTTCCGCCACGAGGTTCAGGGGGATGAAGCTGTTGGAGCCCATGCCCAGTTCGACGGCTCCGGACGCCAGGAGCTGGGGCACGTTCACGCCGGGACCGCCCTGGATGATCTGGACGTTCAGGCCGCGCCGCTCATAGGCCCCGGACGCCAGCGCCTGATAGAAGCCGCCATGCTCGGCCTGGGCGCGCCAGTCGGTGGCGAAGCGGATGCGAATGCGGCCCTGTTCGTCGACCGGGGCCTCTGCGTCGGAGCAGGCGGCCGCGCCGAGCGCCGTCACGGCGATCCCGCCCGCAAGGATCAGGCGGCGGCTGACGACAGACGGACGATTCCCGGCACCGGACATGGATTAGGTGTAGGGCGCGTCCGCACCCTTGGGAAGCGGCTAGAAGGGCGCAGGGGCGGCGGTGTTCGGGGGTGGGCCGAAGTGCGGCCTCGCCGGAGCATCGACCCCGTCCTGGCCGTCGCCGGGGCGGGCCGTGTCTTCGGGAAGCCGGAACTGGATGGGGACGACGCACCGGACCTGAGGGTCGAACGACGGAACGGCCCGGCCGGACGTGACGATCCGGGCGGCGACCGGACTGAAGGCCTCGGCCGGCTGGACCTCGAGGACGCTGACGTTGCCGATCTGACCCCAGGTGGCGACATCGAACCGAACGCGCGCCCAGCCCTCGATCCCGCGATCTTCCAGGGCCTCGGGGTAGGTCAGGGGACCCGGGGTGAAGCGCGACGCGAAGGCCTCGTCACACCGCTGGAGCGGATCGTCCGGCGGATCCCGGTTCACCGGCGGCGCGGCCAGGTTGGGGCCGACCCGCATGAAGGTCATCAGACACCCTCGCGCCGCGCCGGATCGGAAGGCCGAACCGGAGACGGCCCGGCGCGCCTCTTCGTCCAGCACCGCGTCGCCGGAAGAGCCGATGACCTCGACGTTGATCGTCGTGCCGTCGTCCCGGAGATCCCAGCGCACGGCGGACCATGATCGCGCGCCGGGCCGGGGTCGACCGGGCCGAAGATAGTCCGGGTAGGAGAGGGTGCGGGGCGGCGGGCGACCGCAGTCGTCGCCGGGACGGCGCAGACGCCGTTCGACTGCGGTGCGCAGGGCGTCCCTCGGTCGCGCATCGGCGTAGAAGCGCAGGACGGTCATCTCGTCGGCGGAGGACAGGAGGGTCGGCGTCAACCTGAGTGTCAGTCGGCAGTCCTGCCGCGCCGTCTGCGGAAAGACCCAGGAGGCGAAGCTCGCCTGCATTTGGGCGTCGGTCGTGACGCTGAGGCGCGAGAAGCCGTCGGACACCACCGGCCGGATGCTCAACGGACGGCCCTGCTCCGACACGGAGAAGTCATAGGCCACGCGCTCGATCCGTTGACCCACCGGCGGGGTCGCGAAGGTCGTCGCCCAGACTGTCGGAGTGAAGGCGTCGGACGCCATGGCCGACAGCGGCCCGTCGGCGCAGGCGGTCGACGCCTGTGGCACGAACAGGACCGTCCGGTCCGGTGTGGGCGGGGTGGCGGCGGTCGTGACCGGCGGGGGTTGAGACGTCTGGGCGTGAACTGGGCCGACCAGCAGGAGCGAGACGCAAAGGGGAAGCAGGTGACGCATGGGATACTCCGGACGCGTCATCGAACCCTCAATACCGGGGGGTGTCTATCGCTGGGCTGTGACAGAGATTTTTGGGGGCCAGAATTGAGCGAGGGGACGAAAGCCCGGTCGAACCGGTACTCGCGTCCCCTCGCCAAGTCCGGGTTGGGACTTGGCCGTTGAGGTTCAGGACCCTGGCCTGGGCGCCCGCGGGGCGAACCCCGAAGACGGTCGGCTGTATCCTGGCGGCTCCTGTCCGATACCGGTCCGCAGGGGGTTTTCGCCCCCGGCGTCGTTCATCGATCCCGGCCTGGTTCTCTTCCGTCCCGCACCGAGGCGCTAAAGACTTGGAGCCTGGGCCCTGCCCGGGCTTTCCGCGTCCTCCGAAGAGGCTTGGAACCCTTGGTCAGAGAGCCGGACCGACCCGCTTGAAGTTCCGGCTCTCACCGGATTTCCGCGCCGCCGTGTCCCTCGGCCCATTGACGTTCCGACGAAAACCGTTAGACGGCAAGGGCCCGAATTCGCCCCGCTGTGCAAGATGGCCCGGGGGTCGGTGCATAACCCTGTGAACCTCTGTGGACGGATCAGATTCGCGACGGCGAATCAAGGATTTGGCTTGTCCACAGATTCGGCTCAGCCAGCGGCGAGAGCCTCGCGTTTGGCCTCGATTTCCAGCCATTCCTCTTCGGCGGCGTCCAGTTTGGCGCGGGCGGCGTCGAGCGCCTTCATGGTGGCGTCGAAGCCGGAGGGGTCGCGGCTGTAGAAGTTGGGGTCCGCCAGCCGGGCCTCGTGGGCGGCGATCTCGGCGGGCAGGGCGGCGATGAGGGCGTCGAGTTCCTTCAGGCGATGGGTGTCCTTGAAGGACAGCTTTCTCTCCGCCCGCCGGGCGGAGACAGGCGGCGCAGCCGCCAGAGGCGGGTCCGTTCTGGCGGGCTCGGACTTGCCCCCCACCGGCGACTTCGTCGCCGTGCTCCCCCCAGGGGGGGGAGAAAGGAACCCCGGGTTCTGGGCGATGAAGTCGGTCCAGCCGCCGGGGGTTTCGACGATGTCGCCCCGTCCGTTCATGCCGATGGTGGAGGTGGCCAGGCGGTCGACGAAGTCGCGGTCGTGGCTGACCAGGATCAGGGTGCCGTCGTAGCCGTCCAGCAGCTCCTCCAGCTTGTCGAGCGTGTCCATGTCCAGGTCGTTGGTGGGTTCGTCGAGCACCAGCATATTGGCGGGCCTGGCGAGCGCGCGGGCCAGCAGCAGGCGGTTGCGTTCGCCGCCCGACAGGGTCGAGATCGGCTGGCGCAGCTGGCCTTCCTGGAACAGGAAATCCTTGGCGTAGGCGGCGACATGCTTGGAGTGGCCGCGCACCAGGATGGAGTCGCCGCCGCCGGGCGTCAGGGCGTCCCACAGGGTCATGTCCGACTTCAGGCCCTCGCGGGACTGGTCGAGGTAGACGGGTTCGAGGTTGGCGCCGAGCTTGACCGTGCCCTCGTCGGGGGCGAGTTCGCCCAGCAGGATCTTGACCAGTGTCGTCTTGCCCGCGCCATTGGGGCCGACGATGGCCAGCCGGTCGCCGCGAATGACGCGGGTAGTGAAGGGCTTGATGACCACCCGGTCGCCGAAGGATTTCGACACCCCCTTCAGGTCGGCGACGAGCTTGCCCGAGGTGACGCCGGAATCGACGCCGAGATGGATCTCGCGGGGGATGTCCTTGACCCGGAGCGCCCGGTCCTGACGCATGGCTTCGAGCGCCCGCGCGCGGCCCTCGTTGCGGGTGCGCTGGGCGGTGATGGATCGGTAGAAGGTGTAGGTCTCGGCCTCGATGCGCTTGTTGAGGCGGCGAAGGCTCTCGGCCTCCTCTTCCTGCACCTTGGCGGCCCAGTCGTCGAACGCGTCGAAGCCCTTGTTGAGAGTGCGGACGCGGCGGTGCTCCAGCCAGTGGCAGGACTGGGTGACGCGGTTCAGGAAGGCGCGGTCGTGGCTGACGATCAGGGCGGCGCATTTGGCGGCGATGATCTCCTTTTCCAGGAGCTCGATGGCCAGGATGTCCATGTGGTTGGTCGGCTCGTCGAGCAGGAGCAGGTCCGGCTCCTCGGCGAAGGCCTTGGCGAGCGCGGCGCGGCGGATCTCGCCGCCCGACAGGCCCTTGGCGGACTTGTTGGGGTCCATGCCGAAGGTGGTCAGCCAGGCCTCGGCCATCCACGGCTCGGCGCCGCCCGAGGTGGCGTAGTCCAGCAGGGTCTCGCCGACGATCAGGGGTTCCTGCGGCACATAGGCGAAGCGGGTGCCGGCCTGGACACTGCGGTCGCCGCTGTCGGCCTCGATCAGGCCCATGACCAGCTTCATCAGGGTCGACTTGCCGGCGCCGTTCCTGCCCACGAGGCAGGACCGTGTGCGCGGCTCGATGGCCAGATCGACGCCCTCGAACAGGGGACGCTGACCGTCCTGCAGACGGACGTCCTTGAGCGCGACGAGGGGAGGGCGGGCGGCCATGTCGATATCCTGAATCCTCACCCGCGAAGCGGGGGAGGGGGACCGCGCGAAGCGTGGTGGAGGGGGCGGAAACGCGCGTGATCTAAGGGATTTGCGCGCGACTTGCCAGCCGTGCGGCGGCAACCTGCCAGATGTATTCGGCGGCGGTGTCAGCATCGCGGAGCACGTCGACCGCAGGGATGCGGATGACCTCGATGCCTTGAGCGTTGAGCCACGCGGTGCGGCGAGCGTCGTGAGCGGCGGCATCCTCAGAGAGATGCGTCGAGCCGTCGATCTCGACCGCTAGCCTCAGCGCCGCGCAGTAAAAATCGAGGATGTAAGGACCGACGGCGTGCTGACGACGGAAAGTTGAACGACCGGGTTTTCTCGCGCGTAGACGGAGCCACAGTGCCGCCTCGGGCGGCGTCATCGCGCGGCGGAGACTTCTTGCGCGTTTCTGGGTAAGGACCGGGGCTCTCATGGTTGAAATCTCGCACGCGTCCGCCCCCTCCACCACGCTTCGCGCGGTCCCCTCCTGGGCCCGACTCCGCCGCGCCTGCGTCGACCCCCGCGAAGTGGCGGGGGAGGATTGATGACGTTCTGGCAGACCAAGCGGCTGGAGGAGATGACCGCTGCGGAGTGGGAAAGCCTGTGCGACGGGTGCGGGCTGTGCTGTCTGATCCGGTTCGAGGACGAGGACACCGGCGAGGTCATTCCGACCAAGGTCCATTGCAAGCTGTTCGACGGAGACGCCTGCCGGTGCTCGGACTATGCGAACCGCAAGGTCCATGTGCCGGACTGCATCCAGCTGACGCCGTGGAACATCGAGGCGCTGGAGTGGATGCCCAGGTCCTGCGCCTATCGGCGGCTTCATGAGGGGCGGGGGCTGGCGGACTGGCATCCGCTGGTGTCCGGCGATCCCGAGAGCGTGCACCGGGCGGGCGTGTCGGTGCGGGGGCAGACGATCTCGGAAGAAGCACTGGCGGATCCGGAGGATGCGCTGGATTACGAAGCGTCGGACTGGGTCGAGGAACGGGGCGTCTGACACCGGTGGTCAGTAACCATATTTAAGGGATCGGGGCGCACGGTCCGTCCTTCACTTCGAGGGGCGGGCAAGCGTGTCGACCGAGCGTGCCGAGGGGTCCCTTTGGGGCCGTCGGACTGGTGCCTTCCTGCTGGGAGCCGCCGCCTTTTCCATCCTGGCTCTCCTCAGCCTCATGTTCGCCCGGGAAGCCGGACGGGTGGCGGCCATCTGGCCCGCCAACGGGGCGCTTCTGGCGCTGGTCCTGCTGAGGCCCAAGACCGAGCGTGCGGCGCTGATCGCCGGTGCCTTTGTGGGCAATGTGGCGGTCACGCTCGGCATGGGTGATGCGGTACCGATCGCCCTCGGATTGTCGCTGGCCAATGCGGTCGAGGTCGCATTGGCTGCGTGGCTGCTCAAGGACGTCTCCATTCGCGAGGGTCTGTTGAGGGGGCCGACGCTGGTCCGGTTCGCGACCGTGGCTGGGCTGATCGCCCCGGTCGCCTCGACGGTGATCGCCACCGGGACTCTCTGGCTGTGGCATCATGAGGCGCTTAGGCCCAACGTCCTTCGCTGGCTGGTGACGGACGCCCTGGGGATGCTGATCGTGGCCCCGCCCCTGCTCCTCATGAGCAGCCCGGGAGCCTGGAACAGCAAGGCGACGCTGGGAGGGCGACTGCTCATGGGTGGTCTGCTCATGGGAACCCTCGCGGCCGTCTTTGGGCAGTCGTCGCTGCCGCTGCTGTTCCTGGTGCCACCGGTTCTGATCCTGATCGTGTTCCGCTGTGGAGCGGGGTCAGCAAGCGTGGGCCTGCTGATCGCCTCGGCCGTGTCCCTGGCGACGTTGGCCACGGGGCATGGCCCCATCGCCCTGATCGACGGCGGGCTGGATCAGAGGGCGATGGTCCAACAGCTGTTCCTGGCCACCATGGTTCTGACCACCCTGCCGGTCGCTGCAGTCCTGAAGGATCGGGCCGAGAGCGAGGCCCGCTATCGATTGCTGGCCGAGACCGCGACGGACGTCGTGGTGCGCTTCGACGCCAAGGGTCGCTTCCTCTATGTCTCGCCCTCAGCCCGGGCCATTCTGGGTCGCGATCCCGAGGATATGCTGGGCAAGGACTGCACCGGCATCATCCCTGAAGACGACCTGAGGGTCGTGCGGCAAACCCTGATCGACTACGTCATGGCTGGACCAGAGGCCCCGCCTCCGCGCTATGAGTACCGTGCGCTCAAGGCCAACGGAGACCTCATCTGGCTGGAGGCGACCCCGCGCGCAATATGGGATGACAAGGGCCGGTTGGTCGAGTTCCACGATTGCGTGCGCGACGTCACCGACCGGAAGGCCGCCGAGCAGGCGGAGCAAGAGCTGAGCCGGATGCTTCGGCTAGCCGGAGAAATGGCCGGGCTGGGTCATTGGCGCTTCGACCTGACCACCCAGAAAGTTTATTGGTCGGAAGAGGTCTATCGCATCCACGGTCGCGATCCGGCGACCCATGATCCGTCGTACGACAGCGTTCTGGCGGATTATCATCCGGACGACCGCGAAATCCTCGCCGCGTGTGTCGAACGAGCGATCTCGCACGGCGATGGCTACAATCTCGACCTTCGGATAAACCATCCGAAGCTCGGGGAGCGTCACGTCGTGACCCGCGCCCGGACGGAGAAGGACGCCGACGGTCGGCCGGTCGCCCTGTTCGGTGTCTTCCAGGATGTGACGGAGCAGGTTCGGGCCGAGGAGGTCATTCGCGCCAGCGAGGCCCGCTATCGGCTGCTGGCGGACAACTCCACCGACATCATCGCCACCTTCGGCCTGGACGGGGTGTTCCATTACGTCTCGCCGGCGGTCCAGGCGGCCATGGGATATGAGGCGGAGGCCGTGATCGGGCGGCCGATCTCGGACTTCATCCATCCGGAAGACTATCCCCGGGTGCTGGAGACCTTCGCCGCCTATGCCCAGGCCCCGGAGGGCACGCCCTCGCCGCGGGTGGCCTATCGGGCGATCCATAGGGACGGACGCACTGTCTGGCTGGAAGCCCACCCCAAGCTGATCCGGGACGATCACGGCCGCCCGGTCGAGTTCCAGGACGTGGTGCGCGACATCACCGCGACCAAGGCCCTGGAAGAGGAGCTGATCGCGGCCAAGGAGGCGGCCGAGCACGCGGTCAAGGCCAAGGGCGAGTTCCTGGCCAATATGTCCCATGAGCTCAGGACGCCGCTGACCAGCGTGATCGGTTTCTCGGGCCTGCTGCAGGACAGTCCAGCCCTGCCGGAAGCCGAGCGGCGCTATGCCGACCGGATCGCGACGGCCAGCGAGGCCCTGCTGGGGGTCATCAACGACATTCTGGACTACTCCAAGCTGGAGGCCGAAGCGGTTGATCTGGACCCGCAGCCGTTCGATCCGGCCGAGACGGCCAGGGGCGCCGCCGCCATCGTGGAGTCCCAGTGCGCGGCCAAGGGGCTGACCCTGACGCTGGCCCTGGACGCCGGGTTGCCGGCGGCCCTGATGGGCGATGAGGGGCGGATCCGGCAGGTTCTGCTGAACTTCCTGTCCAATGCCGCGAAGTTCACGGTTTCCGGCGAAATCCGGCTGGAAAGCCGCTGGAAGGACGGACGCCTGCGGGTCGCGGTCAGCGACAGCGGGATCGGCGTCTCGCCCGAGAAGATCGACGCCCTGTTCGACCGGTTCACCCAGGCCGACGCCTCGACCACGCGGGTCTATGGCGGGACCGGACTGGGGCTGGCGATCAGCCGCCGTCTGATCGAGATGATGGGCGGCGAGATCGGGGCGACCAGCCGGCCGGGCGAGGGCTCGACCTTCTGGTTCGAGGTTCCCCTGCCGGTCGCCGAGGCGGCGGAGGCCGTCGAGGCGCACGAGGCCGTGGGCCTGCCGCCGGGCCTGACGGTGCTGATGGCCGACGATGCCCCGGCCAACCGGGAACTCGTCAGGATCATCCTGGCCGCCTGGGGCGTCGCGCTGGAGACCGCCGAGAACGGCGCCGAGGCCGTGGCAGCGGCGGCCAAGGGCGAGTACGACCTGATCCTGATGGACGTGCATATGCCGGTGATGGACGGGATGGACGCGACTCGCGCTATTCGGACGCTGCCGGGGAAGGCGGGGCGAACGCCGATCCTGGCCCTGACGGCCAACGTTCAGCCGGAACAGGTCGAGGCGTGCAGGGCGGCGGGCATGGACGCCCACATCGGCAAGCCGATCCAGGTCACGGACCTGATCCGCACCATGGACGAGGTTCTGGCCGAGCGACGACCGCAGGCTGAAGGGGAGAAGATCGCATGAGCGCCCACGTCATGGTCGTCGAGGACGATGAGAGCGTCCGCGAAATGATGCACATCGCCCTGAGCCAGGCGGGGTTCCAGGTGTCGGCCGTGGCCAGCGGCGAGGCGGCGATGGACCTGCTCGGCCGCTGCCGGTTCCAGCTGGTGCTGCTGGATGTGCACATGCCACGGATGAACGGGCTCGAGGTGCTGCAGGCCATGGAGCGGCTGAAGACCAAGCCTCCGGTGGTGATGGTCAGCGCCAACGCCGAAGGCGAAACGGTGCGGCAGGCGGTGAGCCTGGGGTGTTCGGGGTATCTGGCCAAGCCCTTCCTGCCCAAGGACCTGGTGGAACGGACACGGTGGGCCCTGGCTGGCCCCGTGCCGATGACGATGCACTGACGCTCGATACGTTCGCTGTTTTTCTCAATCATCCAACGACGCGCCGAATTCGCCTGAGAAATCAGGGGGCGCTGGATTTATGACGCGCTGAACGCGCCCGCATGCGCGGATCCCCTATGATGAGGGCATGTCGGGAAATCAGGTGAAGGCCGAAGCGGTCGCGGCGGGCGCCGACGACTGGGCCCAAGAGCGCAAGATGCACCAGCGTCGGATGATCGAGATCGCCGAGGAGAAGCTCGGCAAGGCGCTGATGGCGGAGAAAGACGTCGCGGCGCTGGATCGTCATGTGCGCGCCATCACCAACATGGCGCGCGCGGTGGTGGCGATCGAAGCGATCAGGCCGGCGCGGCCGGACCCGGAGGACGACCAACCCGAGGACGAGATGGGCGGACGCCGTGATGATGATCCCGCAGCTCTGGAAGCCCTGCGCGCCAGGGTCATGGAGCGATACGATCAGTTTGCCGCCGAGATCGAGCGTGAAGAGCGCGGCGGCGACGTCGAAGGCCGAGACGCTGTTGCGATGGCTGGCGGAGAATCCGTTTCTGGAACCCCATCAGAAACCGCCGACGACGGACTGGCGCACCTGGCTGATGCTGGGCGGGCGGGGGGCGGGCAAGACGTTCGCTGGCGCGTTCTGGCTGCATGAACTGGCGCGCAGCACCGACGGGCTGAGGCTGGCCCTGGTGGGTTCGACCCTGCACGACGTGCGCGAGGTGATGGTCGAGGGGCCGTCGGGCATCAAGGCGATCGCCGCCGACGCCGACCGGCCGCGCTGGGAAGGCGGGCGCAAGCGACTGGTCTGGGAGCGCACCCAAAGCGTGGCCTATGCCTTTTCGGCGGAGGACGCGGACAGTCTGAGGGGGCCGCAGTTCCATGCGGCCTGGGCCGATGAGTTCTGTGCCTGGCGACAGCCCGATCGGGTGCTGGAAAACCTGAGGCTGGGGCTGAGGCTGGGCCCTGCGCCACGACTGGTGGTGACGACGACGCCCCGGCCCATTCCGGCCCTGAGGCGGCTGATCGCCGAGGGGAAGCCCGGGCTGGAGACGAGCCGGGGCGGGACGGCGCTGAACGCGAAGAACCTGTCGCCGGGGTTCCTGACGGACCTGCGCCGTCTGTATGGCGGGACGCGGCTGGAGGCGCAGGAGCTGGAGGGGCTGGTCGTCGAGACCGAGGGGGCCCTGTTCCGGGCCGAAGACCTCCACCGCGCGCGGGGCGAACGGCCCGGGCGGCTGGAGAAGGTGATCGTGGCGGTCGATCCGCCGGCGAGCGCGCATGGCGACGCCTGTGGGATCATTGTCGCGGGACGGTCAGAGGGCTGTGGTTTCGTGCTGGCGGACCGGTCGGCGCGGGGGCTGACGCCGCTGGGCTGGGGCCGGCGGGTGGCGGCGGTGGCGGAGGAATTCGGAGCCGACACTGTGGTGGCCGAGGCCAACCAGGGCGGGGAGATGGTGCGGACCGTGCTGGAGCAGGCCGGCTGCGTGGCGCCGATCCGGCTGGTGCATGCGAGCCGCAGCAAGCGGGCCCGGGCCGAGCCGGTGGCGACCCTGTATGAACAGGGTCGGGTGGTCCACTGCGGGGACTTCCGCGAGCTGGCCGAGGAGCTGATGGGGCTGGGGGCCGAGGAGACGCGGCGCAGTCCGGATCGGGCGGATGCCCTGGTGTGGGCGCTGACGGAGTTGCTGCTGAAGGCGCGGGGGATGCCGAGGGTTTGGGTGGGGTGAGGGAGTAGGGAGTAGAGGCCTGTCCCGACCGGGGGGTGAGGCACGGTTGTCATCCCGGCCGAAGCGCAGCGGAGAGCCGGGATGACAAGGGAACTGTGATCCCTCTCCCAGGGGGAGAGGGCTTGAGGCTCGCAGAGCGGAGCGATGCGCCAAGCCGAAAGGGTGAGGGGATCAGACCGCACCGGGTGGCACCTTAACCCCTCACCCTTTCGCGCAAGCCGATCGCCCGATGGGCTCTCGGGCGCTCAAGCCCTCTCCCGCCGGGAGAGGGGTATGCATTGGAGGAAACATCATGCCCATCAACGATCCGTATTACGCACACGCCGTATCCCCATCCTCGCCCGCGCGGCGCGCCGAGGCGGTGACGCCGAGCGACACGGTCGATCTGAGCGCGGTGGCCAAGAGCCTGTATGTGGGAGGGCCCGGCGATGTGCGGGTGCAGCCGGCGGGGGGCGGGGCGGCGGTGACGCTGGCGGCCCACCCGATCGGATATCTGCCCGTGCAGGTCAGCCGGGTGCTGGCGACGGGGACGACGGCGACAAACATCGTGGCGTTGTTCGACTGATGCCGGGGCTGAGCATGGCCGAGGTCGCGCCGGCGGGGGCCAGCGCGGCGCGGTTCAGCGCGCCCGGATTGCCGCGGTGGTCGGCGGCGGTCCGGCGGACCGAGAGCGGTCTGGGGCGGGCGAGGGTGGTCTGCCTGGGGGACTCGACGACGGCGGGCTGGGGGTCGCCCGGGCGCGAGGGGGCCTGGCCCCGGCAGCTGGCCGAACAGATGGGATGGCGCGGCGGGCGCGAGACGGGGTTCTTTTCCAACGCCGGGATCGGATCGACCTATGACGGCCGCATGGTGCGCGGCGCGGGCTGGTCGGCGGATTCGACCAAGGGGCTGGGCGGCGGATTTCACCGCAATCTGACCGTGACCGCCAACCCGATGACCTTCACCCCGCAGATGCCGTTCGATCAGGTCGAGGTCTATCTGTATGGCGCGACGTCGCTGCGGGTGATGATCGGGGCGGGGACGCCGGTGGTCGTGACGGGCGACTTTGGCAATGCGGTCGGCAAGCGGACGGTGACGTGTGCCCAGGCCGGACTGCCGCGCGGGCTGTATCCGGTGGCGATGGTGGCGCTGAACGACAGCGGCCATGTCGGGCTGGACTGCCATGACGCGGGCACGGGCGTGAACGTGATGAACGCCGGGGTGTCGGGCTGGAAGGCAGCGGACTTCGTCGTCGCCAACTTCGGCGTGGCGGACACGCTGGACGTGCTGGCGCCCGATCTCGTGATCGTCAACGTCGGGATCAACGACTGGAACGGCGGGACGACGCAGGCGGCGTTCAAGGCCTCGGTGCAGACGGTGATCGATCGGGCGGTGGCGGCCGGGTCCGACGTGCTGCTGTGCGTGCCCATCGATACGGGAGCGGGGAACCGGGCGACCTTCGCCCAGACGCTGAGCGATCTGGCGACGCTGAATGGACTGGTTCAGCCGCTGGACCTGGGGCTGGCGCTGGGGACATTGGCGCAGGCGACGGC
Source organism: Brevundimonas sp. AAP58 (assembly GCF_001295975.1). Taxonomy (GTDB): domain Bacteria; phylum Pseudomonadota; class Alphaproteobacteria; order Caulobacterales; family Caulobacteraceae; genus Brevundimonas. The sequence continues at coordinate 14,107 of NZ_LJHU01000024.1, forward strand.
GGCGGGGGACATGATCGACACCCTGCATCCCTCGACGCAGGGCTACGGCAAGATCGCCGGGTTGATCCGTCGACGGATCGCCTGAACCCCAAACGAGAAGGAGCCGAGATGGCGATGATGACCTGGCCGTTCGGACGGGGGCGGAGGGGTGTGCCCGCGAAGGGCGCGCCGGAAGTGAAGGACAGCCGGGCAGGGCCTCTGATCGCCCTGACCGGGGCGGGGCGGCCGCGGTGGACGCCGAGGGATTATGCCAGTCTGGCGGGCGAGGGGTTCGCCAAGAACGCGGTGGCCTATCGCTGCGTGCGGATGATCGCCGAGGCCTGCGCGGCGACGCCTCTGGTCGTGTTCGTCGATGGGGCGCGGGACGACGGCCATCCGGCGGCGCGGCTGCTGAAGAAGCCGAATCCCGAGCAGTCGGGGGCGGAGTGGCTGGAGGGGCTGTACGGGGCCTTGCAGACGGCGGGCAACGCCTATGCGGAAGCTGTCGGGGAGGGGCCGCCGGAGGAGCTGTGGACGCTGCGGCCCGACCGGGTGACGGTGGTCCCGGGCAAGGCCGGGTGGCCGGAGGCCTATGAGTATTCCGTCGGCGGACGGTCGACGCGGATCGGGCGCGCGGCGGACGGATGGATGCCGGTGATGCATCTGAAGCTGTGGCATCCGACGGACGATCACTATGGGTTCTCGCCCATCGAGGCGGCGGCTTTCGCGATCGATGTGCACAATGCGTCCGGGGCCTGGAACAAGGCGCTGCTGGACAATGCGGCGCGACCCAGCGGGGCGCTGGTGTTCGACAGCCGGGACGGAGAGCGGTTGACCGAGGCGCAGTTCGCCATGTTGAAGACTGAGCTGGCCGAGGCGCATGCGGGGGCGGGCAATGCCGGGCGGCCGCTCGTTCTGGAAGGCGGGCTGGACTGGAAGCCGATGGCGATGAGCCCGGCGGACATGGATTTCATCGAAGGCAAGCACGCGGCGGCGCGTGAGATCGCGCTCGCGTTCGGGGTGCCGCCGCAGCTGCTGGGGATCCCGGGCGACGCGACCTACGCCAACTATCGCGAGGCCAATGCGGCCTTCTGGCGGGGGACGGTGGTGCCCTTGGTACGGAAGACGGCGGGGGCTCTGACGGGGTGGCTCGGCGGGCGGTTTCAGGGGGTGGAGATCACGCCCGATCTGGACGCCGTGCCGGCGCTGCAGCCCGAGCGCGACGCGCTGTGGGCGCGGCTGAATGCGGCCGGGTTCCTGACGGATGAGGAACGGCGGCGAATGGCGGGGGTGGGGGAAGGATAGGGAGTAGGGAGTAGGGCTTAGGGAGTGGGGTGTCGGGATAGACGCTCGATGGTGCCTGCTCGCCCCTATTCCCTACTCCCCAAGCCCTACTCCCTCGCGACGAAGGAGCGGACCGTGGACGACATCCGGAAACTGGCGACCGCGCTCGGCGTGGCCCTGGTGCTGCAGACGATCGCGGGGCTGGTTTGGGCCGGGGGCGCGGCGGCGCGGATCGGGACGCTGGAGGCGCGGGTCGCCGAGCAGCGGCTGGTGGCCGAGCGGTTGGCGCGGCTGGAAGCCCAGGGCGAGGCGACGCGGGCGGCCTTGGTCCGGATCGAGACGCGGCTGGAGGACGGGCGTTGATGACATCCTCCCCAACAAGCGAAGCGAAGTGGGGGAGGGGGACCATGCGAAGCATGGTGGAGGGGGCGGCTCCAGACACGGTGTGCGCGGTCGCCCCCTCCAC
>NZ_LJHU01000025.1 GCF_001295975.1 Brevundimonas sp. AAP58
GGCCAGCTGCCACAGGCGGGCGGCGGAGATGCGGTTGGCGCCGCATTCGTACTTCTGGATCTGCTGGAAGCGGATGCCGACCTGGACGGCGAGCTGCTGCTGGGTCAGGCCCAGAAGGCGGCGACGGCGGCGCAGGCGGCGGCCCAGGTGGAGGTCGATGTCGGTGGCCATGGCCCCATTCCCCTTGTTGTCACGGGCTGTGCCAGAACGGCACGGCTCGCCCACAAAGCCGCAATGACCATGCCGTCTTCGCGTGACGGGGGAGCGACGGTGGTTAACGGGGGCGCGTTTGGCCAATTCATGCGTTAGGCTGGGACGACGACGCTTTCTCAGGATCTGCGCATGACCACTCGACCCCGCCGACTTCGCAAGGCGGTTCTGCCCGTCGCGGGCCTCGGCACCCGCGTGCTGCCCGGCACCAAGACCACGCCCAAGGAGCTGCTGAACGTCGTCGACCGGCCGATCCTGAGCTACATCGTCGAGGAGGCGAGGGAGGCCGGGATCGAGCATATCGTCTTCGTCACGGGGCGCGCCAAGCAGGCGATCGAGGACTATTTCGACCACCAGATCGAGCTGGAGGCCCAGCTGGCGGCCAAGGGCAAGACCGAGATCCTCGAGATGATGACCGCCGAACTGGCCACCGCCGGGGAGATGAGCTTCACCCGCCAGATGCAGCCGCTCGGCCTGGGCCATGCGGTGTGGTGCGCCCGCGACATCATCGGCGAGGAGCCGTTCGCCGTCATGCTACCTGACGTCATCGTGGACGCGCAGCCCGGCGCCCTGAAGCAACTGGTCCAGGCCTATGAGGAGCTGGGCGGCAATGTCATCGGTGTGGAGGCGGTCCCGGACACCGAGACGCACAAGTACGGCATCGTCGATCCCGATGGACGAGACGGCGACCGCATCCGCATGAAGGGCATGGTGGAAAAGCCCGCCAAGGGCACGGCGCCTTCGAACCTGTCGATCGCGGGACGCTACATCCTGCAGCCAGAAATCTTCGGCATTCTGGAGCGTCAGGAGCGGGGAGCGGGCGGCGAGATCCAGCTGACGGACGGCATGGCGCGGCTGATGAAGGATCAGGTTTTCACGGCGGTCGAATACGCCGGCGTCACCCACGACTGTGGCGACAAGATCGGGCTGCTCCGGGCCAATGTCGCACTGGCGCTCAAGCGGCCCGACCTTGGGGAAACTGCACGGCGGGCGATCGAGGGACTGCTCGGGCGCTGAGGCCAGCCATCTAGAAGGCCATGATCGCCCGCACCGCGACATAGACCGCCACGACCAGGATCAGCCCCGCGAACAGGGTGCGGCCGAGCGCGGCGTTGGCGCCGAGGCGACGGGCCAGCGGCAGACCCGCGACCGTGCCGAGCACGCCGCCCACCGTCATGGCGGCGACGAGGCCGACGTCGACCCAGCCGGACAGGGCGTAGTTGCCCGCCGTCGTGGCCCCGAAGGCAGCAACACTGAGGAGCGAGGTGGCCTGGGCGGTCGCCAGGCTCATGCCCGTGGCGGCCATCAGGCCGGGCACGATCAGAAAGCCGCCGCCGATGCCGAAGAAGCCGGCGGCCGATCCCACGCCCGCGCCCGTCAGCCCGACGCGGGGCGCCATGGCCAGGTTCAGCCTGGGCTCTGGCCGGTCGACGACGACGCGCGGGCGCAGCATCGACAGGCCCACGGCGGCCATGGCGACGGCGAAGATCAGCAGCAGCTGCTGGCCGTCGATCATCTTGGCCAGGGACGATCCGGCCCAGGCCCCGGCCGCGCCGGTGACGGCGAACAGGGTGGCGCAGGGCCAGCGGACCCGGCCAGCGCGCGCATGGCCGGCGAGGGCGGTGAGGGCATTCAGCGCCACGCCCGCGGCCGAGACGCCGATGGCGACATGGGGGTCGGCCACGCCCACCACATAAAGCAAGAGCGGCACGGCCAGCACCGACCCCCCGCCCCCGAACAGGGTCAGCAGCAGGGCGACGAAGCCGCCGCTGAAAGCGGCCAAGGCCAGGGGCAGGAGATCGGTGGTCATGGCGTCACGCGGCCTTGGCCGAGGCGCCGTAGGCAGCGCGGTTCCAGGGCATGACGGCCAGAAGCCGCGCCATGCCGCAGAAGCCCGTGGCGCCCGCGAAGAACAGGCCTGCGCCCACGAAGGCCGACAGCCCCCAGAAGCCGGGGTGGACCAGCAGACCCAGCGCAGCGCCGAGCAGGATCAGGCCGCCGGCCGTCATCTGGACCTGACGCATCAGCTCGATCGGCTGGGACCGGTCGGTGCGGGTGGCCAGGCCCGCCGCCTTCCAGGCGTCGAGGCCACCCTCGAGCACGAAAGCCTCGCCCGGCACGCTGGCGGCGAGCTTGACGCAGTTCATGCCCGTGCGGTTGCCGGTGCGGCAGGTGTAGATGATCTGACGGCCATCGGGCAGGGTCGTCTGCGCCTGCTCGAAGCGGGACAGGGGGGCGTGGATCGCGCCGGGAACATGTTCGCGAGCGAACTCATCGGGCTCGCGGATGTCGACGAGGACGGCGGTGCGGTCCTTCAGACGAGTGGCGACGTCGGCGGGCTTCAGGGGGGTCAGGACAGTCATGGGTTCAGGCCTTCAGGTTGGGGAGGGGCGGGCAATAGATCTCGGCCAGGACGGCGATGACCTTCAGCACCGCCGGATCGGCGATGCGGTAGAAGATGGTCGTGCCCTCGCGCCGGGTGGCGACCAGGGCGTCCTCGCGCAGGCGGGCGAGATGCTGGGACAGGGCCGACTGGGACAGGCCGACCAGCGGCAGGAGCTGCCCCACCGACAGTTCGGTCCCGCCCAGCTGACACAGGATCATCAGGCGTTTCTCGTTGGACAGGGCGCGCATGAGGCCGGCCGCCTCGCCGGCGGCGGCTTCGAAACGGTCCAGTCCGATGTCTTGGATATCGATCATGGCGAGCAATATATGCGGACTTGCTAAATAAGCAATAGCTAATATATTGGGCGTCACAAGGAGCCTTCCCATGACCCACGCGACCACCCCCCAAAGCCCTGTCGTCCAGGGATTCTTCGACCCCGCGACCCACACCGTGACCTATCTGGTCAGCGACCCGGCCACCCGGCAGGCGGCGATCATCGATCCCGTCTTGGACTATGATCCGGCGGCGGCGCGGACCTCGACCCGGTCCATCGACGCGGTGATGGCGGCGCTGAAGGACCAGGGGCTGACCCTGGCGATGGTGCTGGAAACCCACGCCCACGCCGATCACCTCACCGCCGCCCACCACCTGCGCGAGACGCAAAGGACGCCCATCGGCATCGGCCAGAAGATCGTGCGCGTGCAGTCGACCTTCGCGCCCATGTTCCACGCAGACGACGTCAGTCAGGACGGCGCGGCCTTCGACCGGCTGTATGCGGACGGCGACACCTTCGGGCTCGGTGAGCTGACGGTCGAGGTGATGCACACGCCGGGCCATACGCCGGCCTGCGTCAGCTACCGGATCGGAGACGCGGTCTTCGTCGGCGACACCCTGTTCATGCCGGACTACGGCACGGCGCGGACCGACTTTCCAGGCGGGGACGCGCGCACGCTGTATCGCTCCATCCAGCGGCTGCTGGGCCTGCCGGAGGAGACGCGGATGTTCGTGGGCCATGACTATCTGCCCAAGGGCCGCATCGAATTCCGCTTCGAGACCACGGTGGGCGAGCAGAAGGCGTCGAACGTCCATGTCGGCGGCGGCGTGAGCGAGGACGCCTTCGTGGCCATGCGGGAAGCGCGCGACGCCACCCTGGGCGCGCCCCAGCTGATCCTGCCGTCGCTGCAGGTGAACATCCGGGCGGGCGCCTTGCCCCCGCCGGACGCCAGCGGACGGCACAGCCTGGTTCTGCCGCTGAACGTCCTTTGAAGCTCGGTCAGCCACTCGCACGGAGCGCGTGACAGCTTGCGGCGTTGATGCGCGGGGTCCGGGCAGCTAGCAAGGAGCGGACCCCGCCGACCCCGGTCGGCCCTGACGGCCGGCGACCCGGCGTTGAACAGGCAGTCCGCATGACCGACACCGCGTCCAGCGGCCCGACGGGCCCGAACGCCACTCCGCCCCGGCGCAATGCCTTCACCCGGTTCCTGGACGGGGTCGAGTGGTTGGGCAATCTGCTGCCGCATCCCGTCACCCTGTTTGCCGTCCTGGCCCTGCTGATGCTGCTCCTGTCGGGACTGTTCGGCTGGCTGGGCGTGGCGGTCGAGGATCCGCGTCCGCTCGGCGCGGCCGGTCGCTCCGAGGACGGAATGATCCGAGCGGTCAGCCTGCTGGACGGCGACGGCGTGCGCCGCATCTTCACCAGCTTGGTCGGCAACTTCACCAGCTTCGCGCCCCTGGGCGTAGTGCTGGTGTCCATGCTGGGGATCGGCGTGGCGGAGCGATCGGGCCTGCTGTCGGCGGCGGTCCGGGCGCTGGTGCTCAGCGCCTCGCCGAAGGTCGTCACCGTGGCCATCGTCTTCGCCGGGGTGATCTCCAACACGGCGTCCGAGGTCGGCTATGTCGTGCTGATCCCCCTGGCGGGCGCGGTCTATTATTCGCTGGGGCGCCATCCGCTGGCGGGTATGGCAGCGGCCTTTGCCGGTGTGTCGGGGGGCTATTCCGCCAATCTGCTGATCGGCACGATCGATCCGCTGCTGGCCGGCATCACCGAGGAGGCGGCCCAGCTGATCGATCCGAGTTATCAGGTGACCGCGACGGCCAGCTATTACTTCATGGCAGCCTCGACCTTCCTGGTGACGATCATCGGCTCACTGGTCAGCCTGTTCATCGTCGAGCCCAAGCTCGGTGCCTATGACGCTTCCCGCGCCGACCCGGCCGTGCTGAGCGAGGATGGCGCTGCCCCTCTTTCGGCGACCGAGCGAAAGGGGCTGATGGTGGCGGGCCTGGCATTGCTGGGCGTGCTGGGGCTGATGGCCCTGACGCTGCTGCCGGAGTGGGGCGTGCTGCGCGACCCGGAGACCGGCGACCAGATGCGGTCGCCCTTCTTCACCGGGTTCGCGGTGTGGATCCTATTTTTCTTCCTGGTCGTAGGCTTCGCCTATGGGCGGGTCGTGGGCACGGTGAAGACCGACCGCGACGTCATCGACGGCATGGCCACCGGCCTGTCGACCCTGGGTCTGTACCTGGTCATCGTCTTCTTCGCGGCCCAGTTCGTGGCCTTCTTCAACTGGTCGAACCTGGGGGCCATCACGGCCGTGAACGGCGCGGCCTTCCTTCAGAACACGGGCCTGACCGGCCCGGCCCTGTTCATCGGCTTCATCGCCATCTGCGCCCTGGTGAACCTCATGATCGGTTCTGCGTCGGCCCAGTGGGCGCTGACCGCGCCGATCTTCGTGCCCATGCTGATGCTGGTCGGCTATTCGCCGGAGGTGATCCAGACCGCCTACCGGATCGGGGATTCCACCACCAACATCATCACTCCGATGATGAGCTACTTCGGGCTGATCCTGGCCTGGGCCACGCGCTACGACAAGAACGTCGGCATCGGCACCATGATCGCGATGATGCTGCCCTACTCGATCTTCTTCACCATCGCCTGGACAGCCCTGTTCTTCCTTTGGGTCTTCGGCCTGGGGCTTCCGGTCGGACCGGGCTCGCCGACCTTCTACGTCCCGGCCTAGATGCCCGAGGCGACTTCCGGATCGGCGGCGGCGTCGCGGCCTTCGACGATCCGGGCCGCGGCCATGTCGGCGGTGACATTGCCGATGGTGCGGAAGATATCGGGCACGACCTCGACCGCCAGCAGCAGCGGCAGGACCTCGATCGGGACGCCCATGACGAGGCAGATCGGGGCGATGGAGGCGAAGAAGCTGACCTGACCCGGCAGGCCGACGCTGCCCACGCTGACCGCCAGAGCGGCGAGGCCACCGGCGAGCATGGTGGCCAGGGTGATCTCTGTCCCGGTCAGGCGGGCGACGTAGATGACAACGGCGAGATTGGCGACTGACGAGGTAATGCGGAACACCGCCACCGCCAGCGGCAGGACGAGCCCCGCCGTGGCCGTCGAAACGCCGAGGTGGCTCACCGAACGCTCGACCATCACGGGCAGGCAGGCGAGCGAGGACTGGGTCGAGAAGGCGACGACCTGGGCCGGAGCCGCGCCGCGGGCAAAGCGGGCGAGCCCGATGCGCCCCCACAGGATCGTCACGACATAGGTCAGAACCAGCAGTCCGATGAGGGCCAGACATACAAGGGCGATGTAGTGGCCGAGGACGCCCGCAGCCCCGATCCCGGCCCGCAAGCCCACGCCAAACGCGAGGGCGAAGACCCCGAGGGGCGCGACTTTCAGAACCCACTGGACGATGACGATCATGGTCTGGGCAACGCCTTCGAAGAAGACGGCCACCGGCTGGCGCAGCCGTGTTTCGAGACGCGTGGTGGCGAAGCCGAAGGCGATGGCGAAGACGACGATGGCGAGAATAGCGTCCTCGGCGGCCGCGCGAATGGGATTGGCGGGAGCCAGGCTGGTCAGGAAAGCGGACAGACCTCCGCCGCCGACATTGGCCGCGACCTCTGCAGCGGCGCTGTCGGATGTCTCGGCAATGAGGGCTCGCGCCGCGCCCTCGGCGATCGGCCAGACCTCATGCAGGCCAATCGAGGCAGCGAAGGCGTAGATCGTGGCCCCGACCAGCAGAACGGCGAAGACGCCTATCGCCTTCAGGGCGAGTCGCCCGGTCGCGGCCGCGTCGGCGATGGAGGCGATGCCCGTCACAAGCAGGCTGAAGACCAGAGGGATGATGGTCATGCGAAGGGCGTTGAGCCACAGCTGGCCGAGGGCGTCGATCAGGCCGACGGACCCTGTGCCTCCGGGAATGCCGTAGGCCTGGGCCCCGGCCCCGGCGGCGAGTCCTCCAGCGAGGGCCACAAGCACCCACAGGCTGAGCGAAGAGAAGAAGGACGCGGTTCGGGATCGGGTCATGAGACGACGCTAGAGCGTTCCGGCTTCCACCGGGAGAGGATTCTCTCGATCGCATCGGCAGCCCGATCCAGATCGCTGGCGGAAACGTCCGTCATTTCTATCCGGTCCAACAGCGGGCGATCCCGGCGGGCGGACTGGCGGCGGTAGGCGGGGTCGTAGTGCTCGGCGATCAGGGCGGCGGCGAGGGATTCCGTGTCGCCGGCGCGGGCGAGCGCCTTCCAGGCGGCGACCGTCTCCTTGGAATGATGAGGCGGCAATCGGCCGAGCGCCGCCTCCACCGCGTCGGGGTCCGCACCGATGTCTGCGTAGGCGCGGGCGGAGAAGGTCGCGCGGGCGGCGACCGGAGCGGACAGCTCGATGACCGGGGCCCGGCCCATGGCGCGCCACAGGGCGGGCGGGACGGTGCGCGCGCCGATGCGGCTGGACTCGGCCTCCACGAGGACGGGACGGGACGGGTCGAGGGCCTCAAGGGCGACGAACAGACGGCTCTCGAACAGGGCCTGGGTCGGCTGGGGCTGCCCCCGCCAGGCGCCGAACAGGGAGCCGCGATGCTGGGCAAGGGCCTCGAGGTCCAAGGTCTGGACGCCCCGGGCGGCGAGGCGGGCCAGGACCTCGGTCTTGCCGGAGCCGGTGCCACCGTCGAGCAGGATGACGGTCAAGTCGTCGCCGGGGCCGTAGAGGGCGCTCTGCACGCGTCTGCGCCAGGTGCGGTAGCCGCCATCCAGCACGGTGACCGGCCAGCCGATCTGGTCCATGACCGCCGCCATGGCCCCGGACCTCTGGCCGCCGCGCCAGCAGTGGACCAGCGGGCGGAAGGAGCCGTCGCGGTCGGCGAGCGCCCCATCCAGATGGGCGGCGATGTTGCGGGCGACCTTGGCCGCGCCGATCCGGCGGGCGAGGAACTTGGACGTCTGGACATAGAGCGTGCCGACCTCGGCGCGTTCAGCGTCGTCCAGCACCGGCAGATTGATCGCGCCGGGGATGTGGTCGTGGGTGAACTCCGACGGGCTGCGCACATCGATGATGGCGTCGAAGCGGGCGCGGGCGTCCCGCGACAAGTCGTCGGTGCGGCGGATCAAGCGACCCGCACCCCAGCACCCTCGACCACCTGGCCGACGATCGCGGCGGCGTCGAAGCCACCGGAGCGAATGCGGGCGAGCACGGCCTGGGCCTGATCGGCCGCGACGCTGACCAGCAAGCCGCCCGAGGTCTGGGGGTCCGTCAGGAGGTCGCGCCGCCAGTCCGGCAGGTTTGCGGGCAGGTCAACGGCCTCGCCGTAGCTGGCCCAGTTGCGGACCGAGGCACCGGTGCGCACGCCATCGCGGACGAGAGTCTCGACGCCGGGCAGCAGAGGTGCGGCCTCGCTGTCGATCTCAACACCGACACCCGAGCCGCGCGCCATCTCCAGCGCGTGGCCGAGCAGACCGAAGCCGGTGACGTCGGTCAGGGCGTGGACGGCCTCGATCTCGGCCAGATCGGCCCCGATGCGGTTGAGCCGGGTCGTCGAGGCGATCATGGCGGCGTAGCCTTCTTCGCCGAGCCGCCCTTGCTTGTAGGCCGCGCTCATCACCCCGACGCCGAGCGCCTTGGTCAGGATGAGGACGTCGCCGGGCCGGGCACCGCGATTGGTGCGAACGCGGTCGGGATGGACAAGGCCCAGCGCCACCAGACCGTAGATCGGCTCCACGCTGTCGATGGAGTGACCGCCGGCGACCGGGACACCGGCTTCGGCGCAGACCGAGGCCCCGCCTGCCAGAATCTTGCCGATCGTCTCGGCCGACAGGACGTTGACCGGCATGCCGACCAGGGCCAGCGCCAGGAGCGGCCGCCCGCCCATGGCATAGACATCGGACAGGGCGTTGGTCGCGGCGATGCGGCCGAAGTCGAACGGATCATCGACCACCGGCATGAAGAAGTCGGTGGTGGCCACGAGCGCCTGCTGATCGTTCAGCCGCCAGACCGCCGCGTCGTCCGAAGTCTCGGTCCCGACCATGAGATCGGAGAAGGCTGCCGCCTGCGGCATGCCGGCGAGGATATCGCGCAGCACCTGCGGCGACAGCTTGCAGCCGCAGCCGCCGCCATGGGCCAGGGAGGTCAGAGGGGGTTCGGCGGTCACTGAAAGTAGTCCGAGAGCAGAACGATGCGTTTCTGGTGGCTTGATCGCGCGGCCACAACGTCCTGGAACGCTGCGTCCGCCGTCAGCAGCAGGCACCCTCGATCCACCGCCAGGGCGAGGAAAAGGCAGTCATAGATCGGGTGCTTCAGGGCCATCGCCAGATCCAGCCCTTGCCGCAGGATCGTCGCCGTCGGCACATCTTCGACAGGAGCAGCTTCCAGGATGGACAGCCAGTCGCGTGCCTCCGACTCCGACGCATCTCCTCTCCGAACCGACTTGCGAAGGCCATTGGCGGCTTCCACGCGCCAAACGTCCGGAGCGATCAGCGACTGACCCAAGACGCGCTTGGCAAGTTCGGCGGCCGCCTCAGGCAAGACCCACTTGAGCGCAACCGATGTGTCGACAACGATCAAGACTCGTCGCGCATTTCGCGGACAAGCACCTCCGACGGCGTGAAGACCCGCCCCTTCAGCGTCTCGTGAAGAGCGTCGATCCGGGCGCGGAAAGCCTCCACCTTCTTCATCCGCTCGGCTTCCAGCGTCTCTTCAAGCAGAGCGCGATGTTCCGCCTCCACGCTGCGCTGGTTGGCGGCGGCGCGCCGCTTCAGGGCTTCGACGGTGTGGTCGCTGACGTTGCGGACGAGGAGTTGCGGCATGGCCCGAGGATAGCACACGCTATCACGCCCCTCAACGTCCTTGCCCTCCCCCGCGTCAACGCCTGTAAGGTGACGCTCTGTCGCTCGGAGACCGCCTCATGATCGTCGTCCATCACCTGAACAACTCCCGCTCCCAGCGCGTGCTGTGGCTGCTGGAGGAGATGGGCGTCGACTATGAGGTCCGGCGCTATGAGCGCGATGCGCAGACCATGCTGGCACCGCCGGAGCTGCGGGCCATCCATCCGCTGGGCAAGTCGCCGGTGATCCAGGACGGTGACATCGTGGTCGCCGAGACGGGGGCCATCGTCGAATACCTGCTGGAGACCCGGGCGGGGCATGGGCTGAGGCCCCAGGCCGGGACCGCGGACGGGCGGCGTTACACCTACTGGCTCCACTATGCCGAAGGGTCGGCGATGACGCCGCTGTTGCTGAAACTGATCTTCTCGGCCCTGCCGACCCGCTCGCCGGGTCTGGTGCGACCCATCGTCAAGGCCATAGCGGCCAAGGCCCAGTCCGGCTTCATCGACCCCCAGATCGCCAGCCACACCGCCTATTGGGAGGCGGAGCTGGGCAAGTCCACCTGGTTCGCGGGCGACCGGTTCAGCGCCGCGGACATCATGATGAGCTTCCCGCTGGAGGCGGCGTCGAGCCGTGTGCCCTTTGGGCCGGACAAACCCCGCCTGAAGGCGTTCCTTCAGACCATCCACGCGCGCCCGGCCTATCAGCGCGCGCTGACACGCGGCGGGCCCTACGCCTACGCCTGATCCCGCGAGGGGAGTGGTGAACCCGGTGGCCGCATGCGCGTTCACAGGCCCATGCGCCTTCGAATGATCCACATATCCGCTGCGCTGGCAGCCGCCGTGCTTCTGATGATCGCCTTCATGGCGGCAGGAATCGCGCTCGTCTCGCTGATCGCAGCGGTGCTCGCAGCAGCGCTGGTCGGGTGGATCGCCTATCGCGTGGCGAGGAACGCCCTGATCCGCGGTCGCACGGAGCCCGCGATGTCTCACGGACGTCAACCGGACGTGCGATGACCGCCCTTAGGGGCCACCTGGAAAACCCCGGTCTTGAGTTCGGCGGACGGGTGCCCTAGCATCTTTGGCCTGTCGCGTACGCCCAGCGACCTCGTGTTCCTCCCGTACGTCTCTCCTTCCAGTCCCTTCCGGATACCCGGGCGGCATAACAAGAAAACCCACGCCACATGGAAAAAGTGCCCATGACGTCCGAGGGCTATCGCACCCTCGACGCTCAGTTGAAGCAATTGAAGTCGGTCGAACGCCCCAATGTCATCGCCGCCATCTCAGAGGCGCGCGAGCACGGGGACCTGTCCGAGAACGCCGAATATCACGCCGCCAAGGAGCGTCAGGGCTGGATCGAGGGCCAGATCGCCGAGATCGAGGACAAGATCAGCCGCGCCCAGGTCATCGACGTCACAAAGCTGTCAGGCGATCAGGTCAAGTTCGGCGCGACCGTGACGGTGGTCGACGAGGACACCGAGGAAGAAGGCCGCTACCAGATCGTGGGCGAGCACGAGGCCGACGTGAAGTCAGGCAAGATTTCCATCGCCTCGCCGATCGCGCGGGCCATGATCGGCAAGGAAGTGGGCGACGTGGTCGAGGTGAACACCCCCGGCGGCGTCAAGGCCTACGAAATCCTCAAGGTCGAGTGGAAGTAGGGGCCAGCCCCCTCACCATCCGCGTCGTCACGGACGGCCGGGCGGGCATCGAGAACCAGGCCCTGGGTCTGGCTGAAGCCGTCGCCCGGTTGACCCCTGCCGTCATCGACGTGCGGCGGGTGCGCTGGCGGCCGGTGTTCGACTGGCTGCCGGCGGACCTCAAGACGCCGGCTATGCTGGATCCGGCGTCGGACGCGCCCTTCCCACCCGACGGCGAACCCTGGCCGGACCTGTGGATCGCGGCGGGACGGGCCAGCCTGCCCTTGTCGCTGGCGGCCCGGAACCGGAGTGGCGGCCGCACGGTCGTGGTGCAGGTGCAGAACCCCCGGCTCGACCCCATGCGCTTCGATCTGGTCGTCGCGCCCAAGCATGATGGGCTGACCGGAACCAACGTCATCTCCATCACCGGATCGCCGCATCGGATTACGCCGGAGCGCCTGGCCGAGGCCGCGCCCGCCTTCGTCGCCGGGATCGAGCCCCTGCCGCGGCCGCGTGTGGCGGTGATGATTGGCGGCCGATCCAAGGCGTTCGACCTGCCTTCGGGCCATGCGGCCCGGCTGGCCGACAGGATCGCGCGAGCGGTGCAGGACGCGGGAGGATCGGCACTGGTGACCTTCTCCCGTCGCACCCCGGGAGAGGCCCAGACCATCATGGCCGCGCGCCTGTCGGCTGTGCCCGGCCAAGTGTGGGACGGAACCGGACCAAATCCATTGTTCGCATTCCTGCACGCGGCCGACCACATCCTGGTCACCGAGGACAGCGCCAACATGGCTACGGAGGCCGCCTCGACAGGCAAGCCGGTCCACATCCTTGCGATGGTTACGAGGGGGTCGGCCGTAAAGTTCGCAAGGCTTCATGCGGACCTGACCGCGCGGGGGGCCACGCGCCCATTCGACAGTCCGCTGACGGCCTGGACCTATCCGCCCCTGGCCGAGACGCAGCGGGCCGCACGGATGGTGCTCGATTTTGTCGCCAACCGGAAGAAGGTCGTGCTGGCGATCTGACGGGCGCTCCCCGGGAGCAAGGCGATGGCGGTCGCAGGCCTCACGGCCACGAGAACGGGTGGACCCCCTCGTCTGGCCGTCAGATTTCGTTTCTGGACCGACGTTGGCCTCCGCCTAGGATGTCTCCATGCTCGACATGATTGCCTTGGCCCTTACGCTCCAAAGCGCCGACCTCGAGGCGGTCAGACTATGCGTGGGTGGACAATTCACCGGCTTCCGACGGGCGGATGGCCGGGTTTGGTGGTCAGACCCGACGGACGACAGTGACGCGCGCAAGCCCTTCGATCCCTCCCGCTATCCGACGGTCCATGACCGTGCCTGGTTCGCCGCGCGCGCGCCGTTGACTGTCGACGGCCGCACCTACGTCTACGACGGCATGCACAGGATCGAGTGGGCCTTCAATCGATACTATCGCCAACGCCCTGACCACGACGGCGTCATCGCCGCCGCTCCGCAAGGCTCCGAGGAGAGCATCCTGCTGCTGCTGAGCAATCCGATCGGGTGCGAGTTCGCCCAGTACCGGCTTTCGGCAGAAATCGACTAATCGCCGCCACCCCCGCCGCCATCGCCTGCGCCGCCGTCAGAGCCACCGTCGTTATCGCCGTGGGCGTCCTTGCTGCTTCGTCCGCCGCTGCCACCGTCCGCCACCGCGGGCACTGTCGAACCGTCGCCGCCATCCCGACCGTCGCGCTTCTTCTTCTCGCCCGCGTCCAGAGACGCCCCGATCGCGACGCCGACGGCCAGGCCCACCGCGATGCCGATGGGCAGGTTGCCCAAGGCCACGCCCAGTCCCGCGCCGATGGCCACGCCCAGAGCGATGCCGATGCCGATATAGCTGCGTCCTGCCATGATCTCTGTATCTCCCAACATCCCGATGGCGAACCCAGCATCGCATCCTCGGGAATCAGAGCCTAGATAGAGAGCATGAGCAGTCCCCGCACCACCCGCGTCGCCATCATCGGTTCCGGCCCCGCCGGCTGGACCGCCGCCATCTATGCCGCGCGCGCCAGTCTGAACCCAATCGTTATCGCCGGCATCCAGCCCGGCGGCCAGCTGACGATCACCACCGACGTCGAGAACTATCCCGGCTTCGCCGAGACCATCCAGGGTCCCTGGCTGATGGAGCAGATGAAGGCCCAGGCCCTGCACGTCGGGACCGAGGTGATCGAGGACATCGTGGTGTCCGCCGATCTGTCGAAGCGACCGTTCCACCTGAAACTGGATTCCGGGGCCGAGATCCTGGCCGAGACCGTCATCATTTCGACCGGCGCCCAGGCCAAGTGGCTGGGGCTGGAGAGCGAGGCGAAGTATCAGGGCTTCGGCGTCTCGGCCTGCGCGACCTGCGACGGCTTCTTCTATCGCGGCAAGGAAGTCGTGGTGGTGGGCGGCGGCAATACGGCGGTCGAGGAGGCGTTGTTCCTGACCAACTTCGCGTCCAAGGTCACCGTTGTGCATCGCAAGGACGAGTTCCGGGCGGAGAAGATCCTGCAGGACCGGCTGTTCGCCAATCCCAAGATCGAGGTGGTCTGGAACCACCAGGTCGACGAGATCCTGGGCCAGACCGACGGTGTGGCGTCGAACGTCACCGGCGTGCGGCTGAAGGACGCGAAGTCCGGCGTCCTGCACGAGCGTCCTTGCGACGGCGTCTTCATCGCCATCGGCCACGCGCCGTCGTCCGAGCTGTTCCGGGGCCAGCTGGAAACCAAGGCGGGCGGCTATCTGGTGGTCAAGCCGGGCACGACTCAGACCAGCATCGAGGGCGTTTACGCCGCGGGCGATGTGACCGACGACGTCTATCGCCAGGCCGTGACGGCGGCGGGCATGGGCTGCATGGCGGCGCTGGAGGTGTCACGCCTGCTGGCCGAGGAAGACCATGCTCGCGCGCACCATCCCATCAGCCATCGCGAGGCCGAGAAGATCGGGGCCTGGTAGGCCTCAGGCGAACAGCTGGAGTTCGGGCGGAGCGTAGTCGACGGGCGTACCTTGGCGGCGACGCAGGGCATAATCGACCGCCCTCTGAACCGCGCGCTCGTCCGTTGGCTTGGTCAGGACGCCGATGGTGCCCGCCACGCCGTTGCGCACCATGCCGGGATTGGCCGTCATGAACAGCACGGTGATGCCCATGTCCTGGCCCAGGTCACGGCCGAGACCGATGCCGGTCGCGCCGTCGGACAGATGGATATCGACCAGAGCCAGATCGACCTCGGTCTCGGCCGCCAGCGCGCGCGCGGACCGGGCGTCAGCCGCCGTTCCGACCACCTCATGACCCAGGTCCTCCAGCACGAAGCGGAGTTCCATGGCCACCAGGGCCTCGTCCTCGATGATCAGGATACGCGCAGTCATGACCTTTTTCAGTTCAGGATCGACTCGGGTGTACGGTAGCGAACGCAGCTGAACCGTTTTGGTTCAAACCGCCTTCAGGGCCGCCCTGCGGCGGGACAGCGCGGTCGCGGGCAGATCGGCCTCCACCACTAAACCCCCGGGAAGCCACCGGCGTTCCAGCCGTCCGCCCAACTGTCCCTCGACGGACAGCGTGGCCAGAGAGGTGCCGAACCCTGTCCGTGCCGGACTTTGCGGGACTTCCGGTCCCCCGATCTCGGTCCATGTCAGGACGAAGCGATCACCAGCGTTGCGGGTCCGCAACAGGACGTGGCCGTCAGGCGCGGACAGGGCTCCGTACTTGGCGGCATTGGTCGCCAGCTCGTGAAACAGCAGGGCGACCGATGTCGCGGCCTGATCATCGAAGGTGGCGTCATCTCCCGCGATACGGACGCGCGGCCGACCCTGACCGTCGGCATAGGCGCAGAACAGGGCGCTCAGAAAGGTATGCAGCGTGGTGTCGCCGACGCTTGGGCGGGACACCTCGGAATGCGGCCGGACGAACTCGTGAGCGCGCGCCAGGGCGTTGATCCGGTCGCGCACGGCCGCCGCGAAGGCCTTGGCCTCCGGATGCTCGCGCGCCGAAAGGGCGATCAGCGCGGACACCACCGCGAAGATGTTCTTGATGCGGTGGGACAGCTCCTGGCTCAGCAGGTCCTTGCCCTGCTCCATACGCTTCAGGTCGTCGATGTCGGTGCAGGTGCCGAACCAGCGGGTGATGCGCCCCTGCTCATCCCGGATCGGCTGGGCTCGGCCCAGAGTCCAGCGATAGACCCCGTCATGTCGGCGCAGACGGTACTCGATCTCATAGAGCTCGCCGGTCTCCAGAGAATGACGCCAGCGGGCCCAGGCGCGCTCTTGGTCTTCCGGGTGGAACATGCCGTTCCAGCCTTCGCCGTCGGTCGAGCCTGCGGGCACGCCGGTGAACTCATACCAGCGGGCGTTGTAGTAGTCGTGGAAGCCGTCCGGCTGGGTCGACCAGACCATCTGGGGCATGGAGTCGGCGATCGCGCGGAACCGGGCCTCGCTCTCGGCCAGGGCCCGGACTCCCTCCTCGCGCGCCCTGACGGCGCGGCGCAGTTCAAACTGGGCCATGACCTGACCGGCCAGGACTTCAAGCGTGCGGGACTGCAACGGCGTGATGCCTTGCGGGCGCGGCACCACGTCGTGAACGCACAGCGCCCCCAAGGCATGGCCTTTCGGCGTGCGCAGCACGTGTCCGGCGTAAAACCGTAAGTGCGGCTCGCCGGTGACCAGCGGATTGTCGGCGAAGCGGGCGTCAGCCAGGGCATCGGGCACGACCACCTGATCCTGGCCGCTGGCGATCGAATGGGCGCAGAAGGAGACCTCCCGCGAGCTTCCCGTCATGCCCGAGGTGCCGACCGAGGCCTTGAACCAGGCTCGGTCCGCATCGATCAGGTTCACGAGGGCAATGGGGGCGTCGAACACCTCGGCCAGCAGAGCGACGATGTCATCGAACGCCTGTTCGGGTTCGGTATCGAGGATGCCGTAGGCCCGCAGCGCCTTCAGTCTCTCGTCTTCTTGGGGCGCAAGGCTGGCGGCAGGCACGAAGAACTCCAAGCGGGGCCGTGGCCCGACCGTGACTGAATGCCTCAGCTTGAGACTGGTTGCACGTCGCCCGGCCGGGCAGGCGTCAGGAGGCCGGTCGGCCCACTTCCTCGACGTCCATGGTCACTACGCCAGGCGGAGGAGGAATGACTGGCTGGGCCGGAGCGGGGGCCTCGAAGGCGGCCAGACGGGCGTTGATCTCGGCGATCTGCTCGGGGGACGGCGGGCGGCGGCCGCCCAGGCTGGCGACCCCGACGACGCGGGTGCGGCCGTCGATCTCGACGGTGCGCAGGTTCATGCCGCCGTCGGCCAGAACTTCGGCATCGCTGGCACCGACGTCCAACGCCAGTTGCAGCTCGGGCGAGCGCAGGCGGGGCCGGGCAAACCGGGCCTCGTCGATGATGGGCTCGTGGCCCGAATAGCGCTGCTGGAAGGCCGCCGTCTCTCCGGCCAGACCCTTCCAGCGATAGAAGATGTGGGCCCCGATCTGGGTGATCTTGCCCAGCGTCGGCGCCCACCAGGGATGGACGTAGTCGGCGTGATAGTGGGTCGCCGTGCCGACCTCGGTCGCCACATGGCCCGCGAGAGCGCGCTCGGCCACGATGCGCGCGCGATCCCAGGCCCAGGCTACCGGCTGCTGCGCCAGAGAGCCGTCGCAGGTGAAGCTGAACTGGCAGCCGGTCACCCGCTCGGCGCCCTCAAAGACCACGCCGCAGATGGTGTTGGGGTAATTCGGATCGCGCACGCGGTTCAGGATCACCTGGGCGACGGCCTCCTGGCCCTCGGTGCTCTCCAGCGCCGCCTCGTAGTAGATCCCCTGCGTCAGGCAGCGTAGGGCGCGGTTGCGATCCGCCGCGCTGGCGGGCGTGAAGGCGAAGGGCCGGGCGGGCCTGAGCGCGCCGATCGCGGCCGGCATGGCGGCGTTCAGGCGCTGGGCGTCGCGGCCGGAGGCACCGAGCTCGAAGCCCGGCTTGCCCGCAAGCCTCAGGCTCTCCCACCCCGGCGTCAGGCCGAGCGGGGTTGGCCGGGGGGCGTTGGGATCGAAGCGGGCGGCCAGCGCGATCTGGGCTGCGTCCATGCGCGACGACACCGCCAGAAGCCCGGCCTGGGTCCAGTCACCGCCCGTTAGCCGGGCGATGCCCTCGGCCGTGCGTTCGACGTCCGGACGCGCCGCCGAACTCGCCGCTACCGCCACGCCGAAAGCCGCCAGCACCGCCGGAGCGACCGCCAGCAGCCGATGTCCGCGCACGGCACGGCCAAGGCGCAGGACGAGACTGGCGGGGTTCAAGCGCATCCGAATTCACGATCCGCGACGCCGCTGCGCCGGAAAGCCGAGGGACCTAACAGGGATTCACGGCGGCTTTCTGACAGACCCTTACCCCTGCGTCACGCCTAGAGCCTGATCAGCATCAGTGGGATCGCTTCGCGATTCCGCTGATGCCATGAATCAGGCTCTAGCGGCCGCCGAGCGTGGAGCGCAGCATCCACGCGAACTTCTCGTGCGCTCCCAGACGCTGCGTCAGCAGATCGACGGTGACGTCGTCGCCGTCCTCATCAGCCGACTCGATCGCGGCGCGGCAGGTGGCGATGACGGTCTCGTGGTCCTTCATCAGCTCCTTCAGCATGGCGGTGGCATCCTTGTCCGGATCGCCGTCCTTGATCGAGGACAGATTGGCGAAGGTGGCATAGCCCTGGGGCGCGAACTCACCCAACGCCCGGATGCGTTCGGCGATCTCGTCCAGCGCCTCCCACATGTCGCGGTACTGCTGCTCCAGCAGGGTGTGCAGGGTGAAGAACTCGGGCCCACGGACATTCCAGTGATAGCCGTGGGTCTTCATGTAGACGGCGAAGCTGTCGGCCAGGACCTTGGTCAGTTCGCGCGCCACATCGACGCGCTCGGCCTTGGTCAGTCCGGTGTTGATGGTCGCTGCGGTCATGGGTCGCTCCTTGGTCGCGGTTGGGTCTGAGGTGGGTGTCGTGAACGGGATGCGCAAATGCCCGAGGACAGAGTATCGAAGCGCAGGGAACGCACACGGAGCGAAAGCGTTGCCGTTCTTCGCGCACGGCTGTGACGGGGGAGATCTTGGCGACTGAGGACGGCGCGACCGGGGCGTGGACGCCCGACGCCGTCCTGGCGAGGCTGGCCCGCACTCCGGCCGGTCCATGGTGGCGCGGGGTCCTGATCGGCCTGGGGTTCGCCGCCGCCGCCCTGTTCGTCCGCTGGGCGGGACAGGCCTTCTACGGCCAGGTCACCGGCTTCATCATCCTGTTGCCGGCTGTGGTGCTGGCAGGGCTGGCCGGAGGCCGAAAGGCCGGGATCGTCGCCGTCCTGGCCTGCCTGTTTGGCGGCTGGCTGGTCGCAGGCGCGGGAGCCACAGGGGTCGGCGTCGGCAACGCCATGGGCCGCATCGCGACCGTCAACTTCGTCATCGTGGGGCTCTTCCTGGCGATCGTGGCGGCGTCGCTGCGCAAGACACTTCGAAGGCTGGATGAGACCATCGACGCGCTCGGCGGATCCGACGAGGCCCTGCTCCGCAGCGAGAACCGCTTTCGCACGGCCGTTGACGCCGTACGCGGCATCCTTTGGACCAATGCGCCCGAAGGCCGGATGGAGGGTGACCAGCCCGGGTGGGCCGCGCTGACCGGCCAGTCACGGTCGCAATATCAGGGCTATGGCTGGTCCGACGCCGTTCACCCCGACGACGCCCAGCCGACCATCGACGCCTGGAACACGGCTGTGGCCGAGCGGCGAACCTTCGACTTCCAGCACCGGGTGCGTACGGCGTCCGGCGAGTACCGCACCTATGCCATCCGCGCCGTGCCGACGCTGGGCCGGGACGGACGCGTCCTGGAATGGGTGGGGGTCCACACCGACGTCACCGAAGCCAAGGCCGCCGAGGTCGCGCTGCGCGAAAGCGAGGCGCGCTTCCGCCTGATGGCCGACACGGCCCCCTCTCCGGTCTGGCTGACCGACGCGGATGGCAATGTCGAGTTCGTCAACCAGGCGCTGGAGGCCTTTTACGGCAAGCCTGGAGAGACCTTCCTGGGCCAGGTGTGGAAACAGTCGGTCCATCCCGACGATATCGCCCGGGTCAGCGCCATCCAGGCCGAGGCGAGGGAGACGAAATCCCCTTATGGCTTCGAATGCCGGTTCCAGAGGCACGACGGCGTCTGGCGCTGGATGCGCGTGTCGGTGAACCCTCGTTTCGATGGCGAGGGTCGGTTCCTGGGCTATGTCGGACTGTCCTTCGACGTAACCGAAACACGCGCCGCGCTGGACGCGCTTGCCGCCCAGGAGCGTCGCCAGAGGTTCCTGCTGGAGCTCAGCGACGGGGTCCGTGAGCTCGAGGATCCCTCGGCCATCATGGACCATGTCCAGAGCGTGCTGGGCCGGATGCTGGGTGCCTCTCGCGTCGGCTATGGCGAGTTTTCCGAGGACCGCCAGACCATCGAGCTCATGCCCGACTGGACGGAGGGCGTTCCCAGCATCGCCGGCCGTATCCGTGTGCCGGACCTCGGCGAAGGCGTCATGGCCGAGTTGTTCCTGGGTCTGACCGTGGCTGTCGACGATGTCGCGGGCGACGTTCGCAGCGCCAGCGCGGCCAGATCGCTGGCGGCCTCACAGATCCAGTCCTTTGTGGCCGCCCCCCTGTTCCGCGCAGGGGAGATGCGGGCCTTCCTCTATGTGCATTCCGCCCGGCCGCGCGTCTGGTCCGCCGATGACGTGACCCTGATCACGGATGTGGCCGACCGGACGTGGTCCGAGGTCGAACGTGCCCGCGCCGAGGCCGAGCTGCGCGAAAGCGAGGCCCGCTTCCGCGACATCGCCGACACCGCGCCGGTGCTGATCTGGGTCACCGCCCAGGACCGCACCCGCGCCTTCGTCAACCAGGCCTATGTCGACTACAACGGCGGGACCTACGAAGAGGCGCGTCTGGCCAACTGGCGCGACGTCATCCACCCCGACGACCACGAGCGGATCATCACGGAGTCTCTGGCTGGGGAGGCGACCGGCGAGCCCTTCTCGATGGAGGCGCGCTACCGGCGTCATGACGGCACCTATCGCTGGCTGAAATCCTTCTCTCGGCCCAGGCTTGGGGCGGGCGGCCAGTGTCTGGGGTTCGTCGGCGTCGCTTTCGACGTCACCGACATCCGAGAGACCAACCTGAAGCTGGCCACCGCCATGGCCGAGCGCGACGCGATCCTGGGGCAGCTGGCAGAAGGAGTGATCGTCACCGATCCGGCCGGGACGATCATCTTCGTCAACGAGGCGGCGCAACGGCATCACGGCGTGGCGCGTCTGGATGTGACCCCCGACGACTACGCCGAAGCCTATCAGCTCTTCACCGAGGACGGACGGCCCTATCCGTCCGCGGAGTTGCCATTGGCCCGGGCTGTGCGGGACGGTGAGACGATCACCGACGCCCGCTGGCGCATTCGCCGGCCCGACGGCAGCGAAGTCATCGCCGTCGGCAACGCGCGTCCGGTCCATGCCGGGGACGGCAGCCGGATCGGGGCGGTTCTGACGCTGCGCGACGACACCGCCCGGGTCGAGGCCGAGCAGCGGCTGGCGGAATCCGAAGCCCGCTTCCGCACTGTGGCCGACAGCGCGCCCGTGCCCATCTGGATGGGCGACGAGACAGGGCAGGTCGTCTTCGCGAACCTGGCCTATCAATCCTTTTTCCGGGTCCTTGACCGGCCCCTGGCGGGCGGCTGGACCGGCATGATGTCGGCGCACGACCACGCCGCCTTCGAGGCCGACTATCGCCAGGCCTTCGACCGGCGCGAGCCCTATGACGGCATGGTCCGCGTGACCCATCCCGAGATGGGCGAACGCTGGCTGCGCTGTCAGGGCGTGCCCCGGTTCGACGCGGCCGGGAAGTTCCAGGGCTATATCGGCGTCAACCTCGACATCACCGACGCCAAGCGCGCCGAGCAGGACCTGAAGCGCATCAACGAACTTCTGGAAGAGCGCGTCGGCGAGGCTCTGGCGGAAAAGGCCAAGGCGGAAGCCGATCTCATGCACGCCCAGAGGATGGAGGCCGTGGGGCGGCTGACGGGCGGGGTGGCGCACGACTTCAACAACCTCCTTACCGTCGTCATCGGGGCACTGGACATGATCCTGCGCTCACCGGACGACGCCATGCGACGTCAGAAGATGGGCGAGGCGGCGCTGGCGGCGGCCCGGCGTGGCGAGCGGCTGACGCACCAGCTTCTGGCCTTCTCACGGCGGCAGACCCTGCGGCCCGAGCCGGTCGATCTGAACGCCCTGGTGCGCCAGAGCGACCCCCTGCTGCGCCGCGCGGTCGGCGAGGCGGTTGAGTATCATCTCAAGCTGAAGCGCGGCGGGGCCCGCGTGGTGGTCGACCCCGGCCAGTTCGAGGCGGCTCTGTTGAACCTCATCGTCAATGCGCGGGATGCCATCGCGGACAACGAACCGGACCGGCCCGCCTCCATCCGGGTCGAGACGCGACGCTGCCCGGTCGCCGAGGGCGATGTGCCCGAGCTCGCCGCCGGCGACTATGTCTGCGTCAGCGTGTCGGACACCGGCGCGGGCATGGACGAGGAGACGCGGCGGTGCGTCTTCGAACCCTTCTTCACAACGAAAGCTGTCGGCAAGGGCACGGGGCTGGGCCTCAGCCAGGTCTATGGCTTCGCCCGCCAAAGCGGCGGCGGGGTGCGACTGACCTCCGCGCCGGGTGAAGGCACGACGGTTGAGATCTTCCTGCCGCCGGGCACAGAGGCTGAAACCCTCGTCGAGCCTGCCCGCGTCGACGGGGATGCCGTCACGGGACGACTTCTGCTGGTCGAAGACGACCCGGCGGTGGCAGCCATCGCGCTGGATCTGCTGACCGCCCACGGGCTGGAAGTCGAAACGGCGGAGAACGGTCCCGAGGCTCTCAGGCGCCTTGAGGTTCAGGGCTTCGACATCATGATGACCGATGTGGTCATGCCCGGCGGCATATCGGGAGTGGACCTCGCCCGGCGCGCGGCCGAGCTCTATCCGGCGATGCGCATTCTTCTGGCCTCTGGCTATGCGGGCGACGATGTGGACGCGGACCTGGCGGGGGCGGCCTGGCCCCTGCTGCGCAAGCCCTATTCGCGCGACGAACTGTTCGCCGCCCTGGCCCAGGCGCGGACTGCCGAGCCCACCTAGACCGGCTCGATCACCCGCACCTCGGGCCAGCGGGCGACCGCGCTGCCGACCGCGCGGTCCCAGCCCCGCGCGCGCGGCCGGTTCGGATTGGGACGGATCACCCGGTCGAAGACATCCTGCAGCCCGAACGGTGCCGCCACCGAAACCCGATCGTCCGCCTCCAGACGGATGCCGACCGCGAACGCCGGGGCGACGAAGCGGCCCAACGCCTCGTCGGTGCAGATCAGAGGCTCATAGTCCTCGCCGAAACGGTGCTTGAACCACAGGTGCACGCGGGCCTGATTGCGAACCTCGACCTGGCTCCGGAACGGTTCCTCGAACGCGGCGGCCGCACGCCGGATGATCACATCCTCAGCGTCCCATGAGGTGTCGAGATCGAAATAGCCGAGGTCGTAATCCTTGCGCCCATACCCCACCGGGTGATCGCCCAGCGCGTTCCAGACCGTCTGGTAGACCGCTCCGGAAAAGATGCGCCAGTCCGGCAGGGCCAGCGACCGCGCGACGGTCAGGACATGCATCAGGTCGGCGTCGGCGCGGATGATCTCGACCAGCCGGGTTTCCAGCGCACCGCTCATCACCGGTCCCGCAACGGCCAGCCGTGATCCAGCGGACCGTGCCCGCCGCCCAATCCCGGCGCGCGGCGAATGGCCTCCGAGACATAGGCCCACGCCTCGGCGACCGCTGTCTCGGTGGACCATCCTTGCGCCAGTCCGGCGGCGACCGCGCTGGCCAGAGTGCAGCCCGTGCCGTGAGTCGAGGTCGTGTCGATGCGCGGCCCCTCCAGCAGGGTCTCTCCGGTCGGAGTCAGCAGCAGGTCGATCACCGTCGGCCCCTCGACATGGCCGCCCTTCATCAAGACAGACCGCGCGCCCATCCTCAGCAGCGCCTCGCCCGCCCGGCGCTGACCGTCCAGATCGGCGACAGTGAGCCCGGTCAGGGCCTCCGCCTCCGGCGCATTAGGCGTCAGGACCGCGGCGCGCGGGATCATCAGCGACTTCACCGCCTCGACAGCGTCGGCGTCCAGCAGGGCCGCCCCGCCCTTGGCCACCATGACGGGATCGACCACCGCAGGGGTCTCGGCCGTGTCCAGGATGGCCGCGACCCGCTGGACCACGGCGACCGAACCGAGCATGCCGGTCTTGATCGTGTCGGCTCCGATGTCGTCCAGTACCGCCCGCGCCTGCGCCTCGATCAGATCTAGGGGAAGGGCGTGGACGCCGTGGACGCCGAGTGTGTTCTGGACCGTGATCGCGGTGATGGCGGTGGCGGCGTACCCGCCCATGGCCGTCACCGCCTTGATGTCGGCCTGGACGCCAGCGCCGCCGCCGGAGTCCGAGCCCGCGATGATCAGGACGCGGCCGAGAGCGGAGGTCGAACGGGAAGCCATGCGGCTCCATGCGGCGTCTCGCGACCGCCCGCAAGTCCGCGTAGCCTTTCGGCCGACGCCGGCGAAGGGCCGGGCGGGGAGTGTCGACAGCGGATGATCTGGAACCTGAGCCTTGCGGGCCTCGCGGCGCTCAGCGCCTTCGTCATGGGCTATGCGCTCAATCAGGGCACGACTTGCGCTGTTCTGGCGGTCCGCCAGGTGCTGGAGGACCGGAGGCCGACGATGCTTCTGGGATTGGGCTTGGCAGCGGCCACGGCGGGGCTGGTCTGGCTGCCCCTGTCGTGGGCCGGATTGGTCGCCCTGACTCCGGACCGCGCCGTGGGCGGAGGGCTGATCGCCGGTGCTGTCCTGCTCGGCGCCGGGGCGGTGCTGAACCGCGCCTGCCTGCTGGGCAGCATCTCGCGCATCGGAGACGGTCGGTTCAGCTACCTGGGTCTGCCTGCGGGCCTGTTCGCCGGGTTCGTTCTCGCGGACGCCCTTGGAGCTCAGGCGTCTGCCAGCCGAACTAACCTGCTGGGACATCCATCCGAGATCTCGGCTCTCATCCTGATCGGCTTCGGCGTCGCGGTCTGGCTGGGCTGGGCGATCCTGCGAAGCCTGGGCGATCGCACGGGGGACGATCGCTGGTCGGGTCGGGTCGCCATGACCGTGCTGGGGGTCGCCGGAGCCTTGCTCTTCGCCGCCGCCCCGGGCTGGACCTTGGCGGACGCCATCCGGCTGGCCGCGCCGCAGGGGGCCATGCCTCTGATGTCGGCCACCTCGCTTGGCCTTCTCATGTTCGCTCTTCTATGCGCAGGTGCGGTGGCATCGGGCCTCAGGCGGCGATCCTTCGCGCCGAGACCACCGCGTCCGGTGCCTTTCGTTCGTTCGCTTGCCGGAGGGGTGGTCATGGCCCTGGGCGCGAGCATGATCCCGGGTGGTAACGACAGCCTGTTGCTTTCCGCCCTGCCGTCGGCCACGCTCGGCGGAGTGACGGCCTACGGCGTCATGACGGCCACGATCATCGCCCTTCTGTGGGCCGGCGGGGCCATCCGCGCAGCCAGAACCATCCCGGCATAACTTTGCCATCTCGCCCAGGATCCCGTTGCGGCGGCCGCAACGTCACGCTTGTATGGTCAGCCGCCAGAACGCGGCGTCCCGCGTGAGCCCTCATGCCCGAGCCAGCAGAGACGAAGCGAAAGATCACCCTGCTGTGGGTGGTCGAGAGCTTGAGCACCGCGTCGGGCATCGCCTTTCTGGCCAGCGCCATAGCCCACGCCACGGCCTTCCACATGACCTGGGGGCTGAACTATTTCGCGGTGGCGTCTCCGACCGACGTGGTGATGGGGGCCTTCAACCCCCTGCTCATGGTGCTGGGCCCGGCGTTGGCCATCCTGATGATCGCGGTCGTGGCCACGGTGATCATGAACGTCGTGCGGCAAGGGCCTCGGGCGGCATTTGACGGCATTTTCCAGAGGACGGTCGGACTGTTCACGCCGCTGCGGCTGCTGGGGCTGAGTCTCGTTGCGCTCGCGGCCGTGGTCGCATTTTCGGATGTCTTCGTGCCCCGTCCAGGTCGTCCGCCCAGCTGGCTCTATACAGGGCTCGCCGCTGACGCCCCGGAATGTCCGGGCGCGCCCGTGCAGTGGCTCGGCAGTCAGTCGGCCATCCTCGACTGCGGAGGCTCGGTCCGCATTGAGCGCCGCGACGCCTTGAAGCTGCGCGTTTCGGCCGGCTGATCCTCAGGCCGCCGACACTGCCGCCTGGACCTTCAGCGCCTGAACCGTCTCGCGCACGTCGTGCACCCGGACGATGGCCGCGCCTCGCCGCGCCCCTTCCAGAGCCAGGGCAATGGAGCCGCCCAGCCGGTCGGTCGCCTCGGCGGCCGAGGGGTCGATGTTACGGATCATGCGCTTGCGGCTCGCGCCCAGCAGGACCGGAAACCCGAGGGCGGCGAAGCGGTCCAACGCGGCGATCAGGGCCAGGTTGTGCTCCACTGTCTTGCCGAAGCCGATGCCGGGATCGAGCGTGATCTTCTCTCGCGCCACGCCCGCCGCCATCGCCGTGTCGGCGCGGGCCGACAGGTGCCCTAGCACCTCGCCCACCACGTCGTCGTAGCGGGGCTCGACCTGCATGGTCTGCGGCTCGCCCAGCATGTGCATCAGCACGACCTCGCACCCCAGTTCCGCGGCGACCGCCGGGCCATCGGGGGAGAAGCCAAGCGCCGTCACATCGTTCCAGATCGTGGCCCCGGCGGCGATCGCCGCGCGCGCCACCTCGGGCTTCATGGTGTCGATGCTGATCGGCCCGTGCCAGCGGGCGTGGACGGCCTCGATGACCGGCACGACGCGGGCGATCTCGTCCTCGGCCGACACCGGCTCGGCGCCCGGCCGGGTGCTTTCGCCGCCGATGTCCAGGATGTTAGCACCGTCGCCGATCAGCTTCATGGCGTGCGCCAGCCCGGCCTCGGCGCTGTCGAACCGTCCGCCGTCCGAGAAGCTGTCGGGCGTCACATTGACGATGCCCATGACGCGCGGTCGAACGCTCACCCCTTGTCTCCGATCAGGCGTCCCAGCGCCTCCAGATAGGCGGCGAACGCGGACCGGCCCTCGCCCGTCAGGGTGATGCGGGTCAAGGGCTTGTTGTCCTTGAAGCTCTTGTCGATTGCGACGTAGCCGGCCTCCTCCAGCTTCTTCAGGTGGACCGAGAGGTTGCCCTGGGTCGCCTCCAGCACGGTCTTCAGCTCGGTGAAGTCGGCGGTCTCCACGTCGGCCAGATAGACCATGATCCCCAGCCGCATGCGGCCGTGGATGACCTCGTCGATCCTGCCGAGATCGGCCAGCCCCATGGATCAGGCGCCGACCTGTCGGGACTTCAGGGCGTCGCGCACCATGATGGCCCCCGGCCCGGCGAACAGGACGAAAAGAGCGACGGTGCACAGCGCCAGATAGGCCACGGGCTCGCGCACCAGCACGCCCAACCCCACCGCCGTCAGCCAGCCGCCGATGGACGTCGCCAGCATCCACGACGTCTTCTTCAGGTGCCAGGCGACGTACCAGGCCGCAGCCTGCAGCGCGAAGATCATCGCCGGGTAATAGAGCCAGACGGCGAAGTCCTGATCCCGCGCCGAGCCGACGCCAAAGACGATGATGATGGCGAGGTTCGCCATGCCCGCCCCGCTGAAGGCGGCGTTTAGCGTCCGGGTCACCAGCGGCGCGGACGGCCCGGCCTTCTTGTCCTCGCGCACCGCCCAGGCGAGCACGATCAGAAAGGCGATCGTGATGGAGGCGACGAAGATCAGATTGGCCAGATCCGGCCAGGCGATCACGCCGACCGCCTGGCCGACATGGAACAGGCACTGCAGGCCGTACAGCAGCCCGCCCGCCAGATAGGCGACGCCCATGGTCAGGGTCGAACGGCCGGTCGTTCGGCCCTCGACGATGGAGCGCATGAAGGCCAGATCGGCCTCGGCGGCGGTGCGGGGGGTCTGGGTCATGGGGCGCGACTCGGGCTGGGGCGACCGGCCCGTCCGGGGTGGACGAGCCGGCCGCGCTTGGCAAGCTATTCGGCGGGGACGGGCGAAGGGGTCGCGGGCCGGGATCGCCACGGGACGCGGCGACCGTTCAGCCATTTGCCGAGCAGGGTGTGGCGAACCGCCAGCTCATAGGTCGCCAGCGACAGCGTCAGCACACCCATGGTCACGCCCACCAGCTTCACCCACCACGGCCCCGCCCAGTCCTGCACCCACACCTGGGCCAGCATGACCAGCGGCAGATGGACGATGTAGACCCAGTAGGAGGCGTCGGCGAGGTACCGCCGGATCGCGCTGCGGCCCGAGAGGAAGCGCAGGCACAGACCCATGGCCGCCAGCGCCGAGGCATAAACCGCGACGGCGGTCGTCCAGGCCGCGACAGCCTTGTCGAGCGTCGGCTCGGCCATCGGCTCAAGGCTCGGGCCGCCTGCCAGATACCATCCGGCGACGCCCGTTCCGACCGCCATCGCCAGCAGCAGCGGCGACCAGTAGGTGATCCGGCCCAGCAGATCGCGGCGGCGGTCCAGCAGGAAGCCCAGCCCGAAGGCGAGGCCGAAGCCGGTCAGGGCGGCGGCATTGGGGACGATCCCCTCGTCCGGCGTCGGCACGGCGAAGAAGGCGACCCAGGTTGGATCGAGCCAGAGGGCGAACGCCAGCGGCGCGGCCAGAACCACGGGGGTCCACGGCCCGACCAGGATTCCGGTCAGCCGATCGACGATCCGGCCCCAGGCTCCGTCCCGATCCAGCACGGCGAACGGCGCGCGCAGGATCAGGGTGGCGGCGTAGAAGATCACCAGCACCCATAGGAACCACAGATGCGTCAGGGGAAAGTTGGTCCAGTCATAGGTCGGCGAGGGCGGCGGCGGCGCGCCCGGCGTCACCCAGCCCTGCACATGGGCGTTCCACACCAGCGCCGTGATGATCCCCGCCATGACCGGCGTCCAGAAGGCCGCCAGCGGGCCCGCGATGCGGCTGGCCCGGTCGCGCGCGAACCCCCACCAGCCTTTGCGCGCCAGCATCATGTGGGCGAAGAGACCCGCGATCAGGAAGAAGGCCGTCATGCGGAACAGGTGGATGGCGTAGAAGATCGCCGCCGCCCCGATCGACCGGCTCTCGTCATGGACGATCCAGGTCTGCTGCGGAAAGAAGGCCAGGCTGGCGTGGAGCAGAATCCCCAGCAGCAGCGCTCCGCCTCGAAGGGCGTCCAGCCCGTGCAACCGGTCGCTCGTCTCTGCTGTCGTCGATGTCTCCATCGCCGTCTTCGAATTCGTCGCTGACATCGTCGTCGAAGTCCTCATGCCCCTCGGATGAGGCGGGATACTGTAGACTTGTCTATAATGCAAACTAGTCTGATAGAGAAAAGCCCGCGCGGCGAACCGGGCGGGCCTTTCCGTATCGTCAGTGGACCGTGCGGTGCTCTTCCGAGGCGACGACGGTGACGCCTTCCGTCACCGGGGTGACCGGCACCGACACCGAGGGGCCGGCGTTGGGGAAGTTATTCTCGTCGCGATTCGGGGCGGTGCCCTTCTCGAGCAGGTCCCTGATCTCCTCGCCCGACAAGGTCTCGTATTCGAGGAGCGCCTGGGCCAGTTTCTCGAGGTCGTCGGCCTTTTCCGTCAGGATACGACGCGCCTCGTCCCAGCCCGAGGTGACCAGCCGCTTGACCTCGGCGTCGATGATCCGGGCCGTCTCCTCGGAGATGTTCTGGGTCCGCGCGACCGAGTGGCCCAGGAAGACCTCTTCCTGGTTCTCGCCATAGGCCACGGTGCCCAGCACGTCGGAGAAGCCCCACTGGGTCACCATCCGCTTGGCCAGTTTCGTCGCCTGCTGGATGTCGGAGCTGGCCCCCGAGGTGATGTTCTCCTTGCCGAAGATCAGCTCCTCGGCCACGCGGCCGCCCGCCATGATGGCGATGCGGTCGACCATCTGCTGGTACTTCATGGAATAGCGGTCGCCTTCCGGCAGCTGCATCACCATGCCGAGCGCCTGTCCGCGCGGGACGATGGTCGCCTTGTGCACCGGATCGGCCATCTTGACGTTCATCGCCACGATGGCGTGTCCGCCCTCGTGATAGGCCGTCAAGCGCTTTTCTTCCTCGTTCATGGCCATGGAGCGCCGCTCCGAGCCCATCATGACCTTGTCCTTGGCGTCCTCGAAGTCGCGGTGCGTGACCATGCGCCGGTCCTTGCGCGCCGCCATCAGGGCCGCCTCATTGACCAGATTGGCGAGGTCGGCGCCCGAGAATCCGGGGGTGCCGCGCGCGATGGTCTTGACGTTGACGTCAGCAGCCAGGGGCACGTCCTTCATGTGAACGCGCAGGATGCGTTCGCGGCCCGAGACATCAGGGTTGGGCACCACGACCTGACGGTCGAAGCGGCCGGGACGCAGCAGCGCCGGGTCCAGAACGTCGGGGCGGTTCGTCGCCGCGATCAGGATGATGTTCTCCGACGCCTCGAAGCCGTCCATCTCGACCAGCAGCTGGTTCAGCGTCTGCTCGCGCTCGTCGTTGCCGCCGCCGAGCCCTGCGCCCCTATGACGACCGACCGCGTCGATCTCGTCGATGAAGATGATGCATGGCGCGTTCTTCTTGGCTTGCTCGAACATATCGCGCACGCGGCTGGCACCGACGCCCACGAACATCTCCACGAAGTCCGAACCCGAAATGGAGAAGAAGGGCACGCCGGCCTCGCCCGCCACGGCGCGCGCCAGGAGCGTCTTGCCGGTGCCGGGAGGACCGACCAGCAACGCCCCTTTCGGAATCTTGCCGCCCAGACGCTGGAACTTGCCGGGGTCCTTCAGAAAGTCGACGACCTCCTGAAGCTCTTCCTTGGCCTCGTCGACGCCGGCGACGTCCTCAAAGGTCTTGCGCCCCTTGTGCTCGGTCAGCAGCTTGGCCTTGGACTTCCCAAAGCCCATGGCACCCCGCGCCCCGCCCTGCATCTGGCGCATGAAGAAGATCCAGACGCCGATCAGAAGCGCGATGGGAAGGATGCCGATCAGCAGTCCCTGCCACCAGGCCTGACGGGTGGTCTTGACGTCGACCTGCGCTCCGGCCGCGAGCATGGAGTTGACGAGATCCTCGTTTGGATAAGGCGTGGTGGCGGTGAACCGATTGTCGTTCTGGAACACACCGGTCACCTGATCGCCGCGCACCTGCGCCGACTTGATGTCGCGCGCCTCCACGGCCTCGACCAAGCGGGAATAGGTGATCTCGGCCGGACGCCCCTGCGCCGCCGCGCCTGCGGGTTGCCCCGGCAAGGTGCCGCCGTTCTGGCTGACGGCGGCATAGACCGCCAACAGCCCCAGGATGATCACGCCCCAGATCGCCAGATTGCGAAGGTTCATCGGTTGGAAATCCTCGTCGCCGAGCGGAACGTCGGCCTCAATGTCACTCTGTCAGACTCAAAATAGGTCAGGCGGCGGCGTTTCGCCATGCACAGCGTCAGCGAGGTCCTTTTCCTGCGTCGTTTCGCCCGACACCGTCCACTGGACCAGTTTCAGACGACGCGGCGCCAGCGCCAGGACCCGGGCGCGACGCCATGCAAGAACCGGGCGCGGATCACCGTCCCGGATCAGGACGGGCAGGGCTCCGCGCGCGGCAGCGGGAGATTGGGCGACGATGGAGCGGTCGGCGTCAGACAGGGCGGCGAGGCGCCCCAGCGCCGGAACGACGAACCAGCCGGGTTCGCAGGGCGTGATCTCATAGCGACCGTCCCACACGGCGGCCTGGTCGGGGGCGAGGGGCAGGGGTGCCGAAGGTCGGCGGCGGAACGCGCCGGCTTCGCGCAGGATGAGGATGCGGTCGGCGGTCGCCTCGATGCGGGTGCCGGCGAGGGTGGCGGTGAAGGGCGACCCTGCTTCGATCCGTTCAGCTAGAGCGTAGAGGTGGGCGGTGCGGGGCAGGCGGTCGTGACCGGCTACGCAGAGGAGGGTTGAGGCGAGCGGTTCACCCCCTTCGAACCCCTCTCCCAGCGGGAGAGGGCTCGAGCGCCAGAGAGCCGTCAGGCGATCGGACTTCGCGCGAAAGGGTGAGGGGTTGGAGTGCCAGCCGGTGAGGTTGGATCCCCTCACCCTTTCGGCTTGCGGATCGCTACGCTCTCCGAGCCTCAAGCCCTCT
>NZ_LJHU01000026.1 GCF_001295975.1 Brevundimonas sp. AAP58
AAGTCCTGGCACCTCGTGCGCGGTTAGCCCCCTCCACCGCTTCGCGGTCCCCCTCCCCCAACGGGGGAGGATTATTGAGCCGCGATCCAGGTGTCCATGCGCTGGTCCAGCAGGTCGAGCGGCAGGGGCCCGTCGACCAGAAGCGCGTCGTGGAAGTCGCGCACATTGAAGCGATCGCCCAGCGCCTGTTCTGCCCGGGTGCGGATGGCGCGCAGCCGGATCTCGCCGATCTTGTAGGCCAGCGCCTGGCCCGGCCAGCCGACGTAGCGTTGCAGCTCCGTCTCGATGTTGTGCGGAGCCAGGGCCGAGTTTTCGGTGAAGCAGCGCCGGGCCTGATCCACCGTCCAGCCCATCCAGTGCATGCCGGTGTCGGCGACCAGGCGACACGCCCGCCACATCTCGTAGGACAGGCGGCCGAAGCGTTCCTCGGGCGTGCGGTAGAAGCCCATCTCCTCGCCCAGGAACTCCGCATAGAGGCCCCAGCCTTCGGTGAAGGCGGTGACGTCGACGGTGCGGCGGAAGTAGGGACCCTGCTCGGCCTCCTGCTGGAGCGCGATCTGCAGGTGATGGCCGGGCACGGCCTCGTGAAGCGTCAGGGCGGGCAGCTCATAGAGCGGTCGCTGATCCAGCCGTCCGGTGTTGACGATGTAGCCGCCCGGCACCCCGTCGGCGAGCGAGCCGCCGTTGTAGCGGCCGGTCGTGTAGGTCGCCTCGATGGCCTCTGGCACGGGCCGCACGTTGTAGGTCAGGCGGGGCAGGGTGCGGAACAGGGCCGGCATCCCCCCGTCCGCGCGCTTGGCCATCTCCGACGCCTTTTCCAGCAGTTCCTCGCGCGAGGTGGCATAGAAGCGCGGCTCGGTCCGCAGGTGGTTCAGGAAGCCCGCGAAGTCGCCGGTCCAGCCGGCCGCGCGCATCTCGGTATCCATGCGGGCCCGGATGCGGGCGACCTCGTCCAGACCGATCTGGTGGATCTGGTCCGGTGTCAGGTCGGTGGTGGTGTAGCGCCTCGCCTCGAAGGCATAGAATTCGCGCCCGCCGGGGCGGCTGCCGATGCCCACCTCGGGCCGGGCAGCGGGCAGGTATTCGGTCTCGATGAAGCGAAGCCATTCCTGGCGGCGCGGCGCGATCTCGCCGTTGACGATGGCCCGGGCGGCGACCCGGATCTGCTCCCAGTCGCTCTCGGGGATCGATGCGGGTCGGGTCTCGGTCGGCTTCAGAAGAGGGTCGGTCTCCTGTGTGAAGGCCAGCTCGTTCCGCAGCGAGACGAGAAAGCTCTCGACCACCGAGGTCGGCTGGGTGAAGCCCGTGTCCAGGCCCCGCCGGGCGTTGGCCAGCGCGGCGTCATAGTAGGCGGCGAAGGCCGCGAGCCGCGACAGCCAGGCCTGGGCCTCCGCTGCGGTGGTGATGCGTGTGACCGAGGCGATGTAGCTGGCCGTCTGGCCCGGACCGCCCTCGGAATCGAAGGCGAGGCGGCCGGAATCGTAGCGGATCGCCTCGATGGAGCGGTCCAGATCAAGGATCAGGAAGGCGCGGTTCAGCCCATCTTCCGACGACAGGGCGTCGGCCGCGATCGCCTGGGCCCGGGCGCGAAACGCCTCCAGAACCGGCTGGCGGGCCAGTTCGGCCTCGCGCGAGATGTCGGGCAGTCGGCCCTTGGCGGCGATGTCGCCTTCCTGTCCGGCCGAGATCGGATCGCGCGCCTTCAGATAGGCCTCGTAGTCGCTCAGCAGGGCGGCGAGTTCGGCGTTGGCGGCGGGCTGCGCGGCCTCCGTCGCGGACTGGGCCAGAGCCGCCGACGCGGTCGAACAGAGAAGGGCGGCGGCGAGGCCGGCGAAGGCGAGACGGTGCATGGAGCCCCCATTGAGCGAGGGCCGCATGGGGCGTCAGACCTTGGCCAACGTCAACCCGCCAGAGCCGCCCGCACCGCCGCGAGACCCGCCTCGGCCTTCGAGCCGTCCGGTGCCCCGCCCTGGGCGAAGTCCGGCTTGCCGCCGGCACCTTGCCCACCCATGGCCAGGACCGCGGCGCGGGCCAGGTCGGCGGCGTTGATCTTGCCCGCGACGTCAGACGTCACGGCCACGGTGACGGCGGCCTTGCCCTCGGTCACACCGATCAGGGCGACGACGCCTGAGCCGACCTGTTTGCGGAAGTCCTCGGCCACGCCGCGCAGGCCCTTGCCGTCGACGCCGTCCAGAACGCGGGCGATCAGCTTGACGCCGTTGATCTCCTCCGGCGAGGCATTGCCGCCCGAACCGCCGCCGAGCGCCAGCTGCTTCTTGAGGTCGGCGACCTGCTTTTCGAGGCTACGGACGTTGGTCGACAGGGCGTCGACGCGGGCGGGAACATCGGCGGGCTGGACCTTGAAGCCCTGGGCCAGCTTCCTCGCGATCCCGGCCTGGCCTTCCAGATACAGGCGCGCGGCCTCGCCGGTCAGGGCCTCGACGCGGCGGACGCCGGCGGCGATGCCGGTCTCCGACACGATCTTGAACAGGGCGATGTCGCCGGTGCGGGCGACGTGGGTGCCGCCGCACAGCTCGACCGAATAGGCCTTGTCGTCCGTCAGGCTCTTGCCGAGCGTGAGCACCCGGACCTCGTCGCCGTACTTCTCGCCGAACAGGGCGACGGCGCCGGCCTCGATGGCGGCCTGAGGGGCCATCAGCTTTGTTTCCGCCGGGATGTTCTGGCGGATGACGGCGTTCACCTCGGCCTCGATCTTGGCCAGTTCGTCCTCGGTGACGGGGGCGTTGTGACTGAAGTCGAAGCGCATGCGCTCGGCATCGACCAGCTGGCCCTTCTGGGCGACGTGGGCGCCCAGCACATTCTTCAGCGCCGCGTGGACGAGGTGGGCGGCGGAGTGGTTGGCGCGGGTGGTCAAGCGCGCGTCAGCGTCGACGTGCAGGGACGCGCGGTCGCCGATCGACAGGCTGCCCTCCAGCACCTCGATCGTGTGGGCGTAGAGGTCGCCGGTGGGCTTCTGCACATCATGGACGCGGCCGCGACCGGTGGGCCATTCGACCTCGCCCTTGTCGCCGGCCTGACCGCCGCCTTCGCCGTAGAAGGGGGTCTGGTCGAACAGGACCTCGGCGGTCTCGCCCGCCTGCACGCTGTCGGCCGCCGCGCCGTCCTTCAGGATGGCGAGGACCTCGCCGGAGCCGTCGACGGCGTCGTAGCCGCTGAACACGGTCGGCCCCAGACGGTCCTTCAGCGCCAGCCATTCGCCGGTTGAGGCGGTCTGGCCCGAGCCCTTCCAGTTGGCCTTGCCGCGCAGTTTTTGCTCTTCCATGGCCGCGTCGAAGGCGTCGGTGTCGACGGTGAAGCCGCGACGGCGGGCCTCGTCCTGGGTCAGGTCGAGCGGGAAGCCGTAGGTGTCATAAAGGCTGAATGCCGTGCGGCCGGGAATGACGCCGCCGGGCGCAAGGTCGCGCGTGGCGTCTTCAAGCAGGCCCATGCCGCGGCCGAGCGTGGTGCGGAAGCGGATCTCCTCCTGCTTCATCGTGTCCTCGACCGAGGCCTGGGCGCGCTTCAGCTCCGGATAGGCCGCGCCCATCTCCGCGACGAGCGTCGGCACGAGGCGGTGCATCAGGGGGTCGGCGGCACCCAGCAGGTGGGCGTGGCGCATGGCCCGGCGCATGATCCGGCGCAGGACATAGCCCCGGCCTTCATTCGACGGCGTCACCCCGTCGGCGATCAGGAAGGCGGACGAGCGCAGGTGGTCGGCGATGACGCGATGGCTGGGCGCCATATCGCCGTGCGGGTCGGTCGAGGTGGCCGCGGCCGAGGCCCCGATCAGAGTCTGGAACAGGTCGGTGTCGAACACCGAGTTCTTGCCCTGGAGCACGCTGGCGATGCGTTCCAGCCCCATGCCGGTGTCCACCGAGGGCTTGGGAAGGTTGCGAACGATCTCGTCGTTCTCCTTCTCGAACTGCATGAAGACGTTGTTCCAGATCTCCACATAGCGATCGCCGTCCTCGTCCGGCGAACCGGGAGGGCCGCCCGGCACGTGGTCGCCATAGTCCCAGAAGATTTCGGTGCAGGGGCCGCAGGGGCCGTTGTCGCCCATGGCCCAGAAGTTGTCCGAGCCGGCGATGCGGATGACCTTGTCGTCGGAAAAGCCCGTGACCTTCTTCCAGATCGCGGCGGCCTCGTCGTCGTCGATGTAGACGGTGACCAGAAGGCGCTTGGGATCGAGGCCGAAGTCGCGCGTGACGAGCGTCCAGGCGCGCTCGATCGCGTGCTCCTTGAAGTAGTCGCCGAAGCTGAAGTTGCCCAGCATCTCGAAGAAGGTCAGGTGGCGGGCGGTGTAGCCGACGTTGTCCAGGTCGTTGTGCTTGCCACCCGCGCGGACGCACTTCTGGCTGCTCGTGGCACGGGGCGACGGCGGCTTGGCGGCGCCGGTGAAGTAGTCCTTGAACGGCACCATGCCCGCGTTGACGAACATCAGCGTCGGGTCATTCTGCGGGACCAGCGGCGCGGAGTGGATCTTCTGGTGACCGTCGGCCTCGAAGAAGTTCAGGAAGGTCGAGCGGATGTCGTTCAGGCTGGCCATGGTGTTCGTCTGACGCGCGTCGGGAGGAATGAGGAAGTCGGGCGTCATATAGGGTTTCCGCGCCGAACGCATCACCTTGGCCAACCCGTGTCGCACGGGCCGCCGGGCCGTTCCGTCGCAGGGCCTGAGGCCGTCGTCGGGCGTATGGAAGCGCCATGAGCAAGGTCGAGGTGTGGTTCGACGGCGACTGCCCGCTGTGCCGGCGCGAGATCGCCCTGATGCGGCGGCTGGACCGGCGCGGGGTGATCCGGTTCCACGACGTGGCGACCGGCCAGGGGAGCTGTCCGATCGACCGGGCGGCCTTGCTGGCGCGATTCCATGCGCGCGAGGACGGGCGGATGGTGTCCGGCGCCGAGGCCTTCGCGGCCATGTGGCGGGCCATTCCGGTTCTGAGGCCGCTGGGCCTGCTGGCTCGGAACCGCGCGGTGCTGAGGGTACTGGAGCGGCTGTATCTGGCGTTCCTGAAGGTGCGGCCCCGGCTGCAGGGCTGGCTGAAGGGCCGCGAGGGAGCGGCCGCGTGAGCGACCTCTGGACGTCCACGCGCGACGCCGGGCTGGAGCGGATGGCGGCGTTTCAGCCGCGCATGGGCCGGGCCTATGCCGCTGGGCGGAATACGGATTTCGGGCCGGGTCGTCAGAAGGCGGTTTCGCAGCTATCGCCCTGGGTGCGGCGTCGGCTGGTGACCGAGGAGGAGCTGGCGCGGGCGGCGCTGGAGGCGCACGGACCGCGCGCGGCGGAGAAGTTCGTTCAGGAGGTGATCTGGCGAACCTACTGGAA
The DNA here is from genome assembly GCF_001295975.1 of Brevundimonas sp. AAP58. Taxonomy (GTDB): domain Bacteria; phylum Pseudomonadota; class Alphaproteobacteria; order Caulobacterales; family Caulobacteraceae; genus Brevundimonas. The sequence continues at coordinate 5,324 of NZ_LJHU01000026.1, forward strand.
GGGCTGGCTGGAGACGCGGCCGGAGGTCTGGACGCGTTATCAGGCTGAGCGGGACGCGGCGCTGGAGGCGGTCGAGGCGAACGCGGGGCTGAGGACGGCGCTGACGCAGGCCATCGAGGGCCGCACGGGCATCGAGGGCTTCGATGACTGGGCCCGCGAACTGGTCGAGACCGGCTGGCTGCACAACCATGCGCGGATGTGGTTCGCCTCGATCTGGATCTTCACCCTGAGGCTGCCGTGGACGCTGGGGGCGGACGTCTTCCTGCGCCATCTGATGGACGGCGATCCAGCGTCGAACACCCTGTCCTGGCGCTGGGTCGCGGGATTGCAGACCCAGGGCAAGACCTATCTGGCGACGGCGTCCAACATCGAACAATTCACCGACGGCCGGTTCCGGCCCAGCGGACTGGCCAGGGCGGCCGAACCCCTGTCGGAGGCCCCGGTCCCGGCGGCGAGGCCCTTGCCGGTGGCCGCAGGCGATGTGCCGGACGGACCGCATCTGCTGCTGATCACAGCGGAGGACCTGTCACCGGAGAGCCTGATCGGTCCGTGGGAGGTCGCGGGCGTGGTCCAGGCCTCCGAGCCGGGCGCGGAAGGATCTGGCGAGACGGCGCGGTCCTTTCTGGACGGGGCGCTGGACGACGCGGCGGCGCGGGCCGAGGCGCGGTACCGCCAGCCCGTGCAGCGGCTGGCCGGGCTGGAACCTGAGGGGCTGATCGCGGCGGCGACCACGGCCGGGGTCAGGACGATCGTGACGGCCTGGGCTCCGGTCGGGCCGACGGCGGAGGCGCTGGCGCGCGCCCGGCCCGTTCTGGCCGCCGAGGGGATCGCCCTGGTTCAGGTCCGGCGCCGCTGGGATGAGGCTCTGTGGCCGCTGGCGACCAAGGGGTTCTTTCCGTTCAAGGAGAAGGCACCGGCGGTGCTGCGGACGCTGGGCCTGCCGGCCTGACGGCCAGGAAAAAGCCCGTCCGGACGAGCCGGACGGGCGGCTCCTCCCGGCCCGATCCCCGCGGGGGTCGGCGGCGGGTCGCAGGGACCAGCCGGGCGGAGTGTCTCGATTGATCCTCCCCCGGAGCGAAGCGAACGGGGGAGG
>NZ_LJHU01000027.1 GCF_001295975.1 Brevundimonas sp. AAP58
CCACCACGCTTCGCGCGGTCCCCCTCCCCCGCGAAGAGCGGGGGAGGATTTGGATCATCACAGCACCCCCTTCGTACTCGGCACGGCGTCGCCCTCGATGCGGATGGCCTGGCGCAGCGCCCGGCCGAAGCCCTTGTAGACGGCCTCGGTCTTGTGATGGTCGTCGTCGCCGGTGACCGAGATGTGGACGGCCGCGCCCAGGTGCTCGGCCAGAGAGCGGAAGACGTGGGCGGTCAGGTCGGTGCGGTACTCGCCGATGTAGGGCGTGGAGAACTCGCCCTCGAACACCGGATAGGGGCGGCCCGACAGGTCGATGGCGACATTGGCCTGGGCCTCGTCCATGGCGAGTACGAAGCCATAGCGGGCGATGCCGCGCCGCTCGCCGAGCGCCTGTTTCAGGGCCTGGCCCAGCGCGATGGCCGAGTCCTCGATGGTGTGGTGCGGGTCGGTGTGAAGGTCGCCCTCGCATTGCAGCCGCAGGGAGAAGCCGCCGTGGGCCGCGACCTGCTCCAGCATGTGGTCGAAGAAGCCGACGCCGGTCTCGATCTTGATGGGGCCGGTCGCGTCGAGGTCGACGGCGCAGACGATGCGGGTCTCCTTGGTGTCACGGACGGCCTGGCCGGTGCGGTGGGCGCGGGTCTTGCCGACGGCGAGGCCGAGCGCGGCCAGCAACCGGTCGTTGACCTCGGGCTTGAGCGACACCGGCAGGCGCAACCGGTCGCCGGACCTGTCGGCAGCGACGCCGAAGCGGGCGAGGTCGGCGAGCGTCGCCTCGATGTCGGAGGGACGCGCCATCAGGATGGGGCCGACACCGGCCTCGACCACCATGACCCGGCCGATCTCGCGCATGAGGCGGTCGCGTTCGCGGCGGACGCCGGCGATGCGTTCGGCCGTCTCGATCATGCGCGACGGGTCGAGCGCCTGCATGGCGAGGCGGACGAGCGGCTCGGGCAGGGCGTAGAGTTCGACGACCTCGAACAGGCGGGCCAGCGTCTGGGGCTGGGCCAGCGCCGCGCCGACGCGGGCACCGGCCAAGCCATAGGCCAGGGACAGGCTGCGAAGCACGACCAGATTGGCGTGGTCGCCGATCAGGGCGGCGGCGGAGGGGGCGTCGGCGAACTCGACCAGGCCCTCGTCCACGACCAGCAGGCCTGGCGACAGGCGTGCGGCCATTTCGGCGACGGCCTCCGGCGAGCCGAGGGCGCGGACGACGGTGGCGACGGTGTCGCCCTCGCTCACGCGATAGATGCGTGACAGGCCGGCGTAGGGCTCGGCGTCGGGGGCTTCGACCGAGGCGGCGTCGCGGGCGGCGAGGCGCCAGACCAGCTCCAGCCCGTGGGTCAGGCCGCGGACCGGCAGGACGCTGTCGGCGGCGACGCCGTAGATCTGGGCCATGCGGGCGGCGAGCGCGGCGGTGTCGCCGGGGTAGCGGTCGAGGCCGTCGGCGCCGGAGACCAGTGGGGGGAAGGGGGCAGGTAGGGTCATCGGGTCTCCTCCCCAGCAAGCGCAGCGCAGCGGGGGAGGGGGACCATGCGAAGCATGGTGGA